>SXHP01000032.1 GCA_005773165.1 Sphingomonadales bacterium
AAGGCGGTCGCGAGCGGCTGGCGCGCCAGGCCGACGCGGAACTTCTGCGCCATATCCGCTTCTGACGCATAGTCGAGATTGACCTGGATAGTGCAGGTGCGCAGCATCATGTCCAGGCCGAGCGAACCGACCCGCGGCATGTGCCGCCGCATGATGTCGTAGCGGCCCTTGGGCATGACCGGCAGCTCGGCGCGCGTCTTGTCCGGCCACATGCCGAGCCCCAGAAAGCCGAGCCCCAGCTTGTCGCCCGCGGCCTTGACCTGATCCAGATGGCGGCCCGTCTCGGCGCAGGTCTGGTGGAGGGTCTCGAGCGGCGCGCCCGACAGCTCGAACTGCCCCGCGGGCTCCAGGCTGACCGATCCGTCCGCGCCGGTCAGCGCGATGACGCGCCCGTTCTCCTCGACCGGCTTCCAACCGTATTCGGTCAGTGCCATCAGCAGGTCGCGGATGCCGCCGGGCTCGTCGTAGGAGGGGGCGGCGTGATCGGACAGGCGATAGACGAACTTCTCGTGCTCGGTCCCGATCCGCCAGCGATCCTTCGGCTTCTCGCCGCGCGCGAAGCTATGGATGAGCTGATCGCGCGACTCGATGGGGGTCGCGTTGCTGTTCGAAACCGTCTTGGTCGTCATTCGCCGCGCCTTACGCTGCGATGAACGAGCGCGCCATAGGGTTGCCCCAATCCCCCGTCGCCGCCATCCACACCGCCACCGCCGCCGCCGCCGCGGTGTCGGCGCGCAGGATGCGCGGTCCCAGGCCGATGCCGACCGCGTGTGGACACGCACGGATAGCGTCACGCTCTTCTGCGTCGAACCCGCCCTCCGGCCCGATCAGGATCGCCGCGGGACCGCTGTGGCTGCGCATCGCCTCGGCCGCGGGCGCGCCGCCGGTCTCGTCGGCGAAGAACAGGGTGCGGCTCTCCGGCCAGTCGCGCAGCAGCGCGGCGAGCTTGACCGGCTCTGCAACCTCCGGCAGCGCGGTGCGATCGCATTGTTCGGCCGCCTCGATCATGTGCGCGCGCAGCCGTTCGGTGTTGGGCTTGTCGACAACGGTCCGCCGGGTGATCACGGGCACGAAGCGCGCGACCCCCAGTTCGCAAGCCTTTTCCGCCATCCAGTCGACCCGCCCCTTCTTCAGCGGCGCGGCGCAGAGCCACAGGTCGGGAACGGTCTCGCGCTCGCGAAGCCGCTCGGTCACGTCGACGACCAGGTCGCGCTTGCCGACCGACGCGGCGACCGCGAGCCACTCGCCGGTCAGGTCGTCGAACAGCTTTACGGGGTCGCCGACCCGCGTCCGCATCACCGTGCCGAGATAATGCGCAGCCGGACCCTCGATCCGCAGCGAACCGGGCGCGAGCGGCGCGGCGACATACAGCCGCGGCGTCGATTGCGGCGGCCAGGCGGGTGTCGCGATCATCGCCGCCGCCGCTTCCACATCGCCCGGCCGAGCAACCACAAGCCGCCGAGCACCGCCGCTCCCGCGATGGCCGCGAGCGACACGACTCCTGCGACGCGCGCGATCGCCCAGAACAGCGCCTCGATGAAGCGGCCGATCGCGACCGACAGGCCAATCATGGTGCGGGGTCCGGCTTCATGCATTCGGCGCATACTCATGTCGCGACCCCAGCGGAAGCTGGGGTGACGACATGGGAGTTCTTGCGCGTCGGTCGACGCCCTCATAACGCCTGAGGCATGAGCGCCGAGATCGTCCCCGACAGCCAACGCGTTCCCGACAGTCAATATGGGGGTCTGGTCAGCCGCCTGCCGCCGATGCTGCGCGGCCTGGCGTTGCTCGCGCGGTTCGACCGGCCGATCGGCTGGCAGCTCCTGTTCTGGCCGGGGGCTTGGGGGCTGGCGCTCGCCGGCGGAGCGTTCGCGCGCTGGGACCTGCTCGTCTGGCTGCTCGTCGGCAGCATCGCCATGCGCGGCGCGGGGTGCGTCTACAACGACATCATCGACCGCAATCTCGACGCGCAGGTCGCGCGGACACGCGCGCGGCCCATCCCGAGCGGGCTGGTGTCGATCAGGCTCGCCTGGGTCTGGCTCGCCCTGCTGTGCCTCGTCGGGCTGGTCGTGCTGGTGCAGCTCACCCCCTTGTCGGCGGGCGTGGCGGTGGCGAGCCTGCTCCCGGTCGCGGCCTATCCCTTCATGAAGCGCATCACCTGGTGGCCGCAGGCGTGGCTCGGCATCGTCTTCTCGTGGGGCCTGTTGGTCGGCTGGAGCGACGTCGCGGGCGGGTTCGCATGGGCCATGTGGCTGCTCTACGCCGGGTCGATCGCCGGGGTGGTCGGCTACGACACGATCAACGCGCTCCAGGACCGCGAGGACGACGCGCTGATCGGCGTACGATCCTCCGCGCTGCGCCTGGGGGCCCATGTGCGCTTAGGCGTGGCGGTCTGCTACGCGCTGGCGGGGGCGCTGTGGTCGGCTGCGATCTGGGTCGTGCGCGCGGACCCGCTCGCCCTTGTCGCGCTCGCTCCGGCGGCGGGGCACCTGGCGTGGCAGGTCGCGCGGCTCCGTCCCGACGACGGCGCGCGCGCGTTGGAGCTGTTCCGGTCGAACCGGTTCACCGGGCTGCTGGTGTTCCTGGCGTGCGTCGTGGTGGGGACGGGGGTTTAGCTCCACATCCGTCACCCAGGACTTGTTCCGGGTTGACGGAGGGTTTTGTTGCACGCCATCGCCCGGCCCCTTAAGTCGCGCGCCATGCTGACCCCCGACCAAGCCCGCGACCGCGCTTCCGACATCGTTGCTCGCGCTCGCCGCGCCGGGGTCGACGCCGCCGACGCGGTGTTCGCCGCCGACGCCGCGCTGGAGGTGTCGGTCAGGCTCGGCAAGCTGGAGGACGTCGGCCGCTCCGAAAGCGCCGAACTGGGCTTACGCGTCTTCGTCGGCCAGCGGTCGGCGAGCGTGTCCACCTCCGACCTGTCCACCGACGCGATCGACACGCTGGTCGAACGCGCGGCGGCGATGGCGCGCGAGGCGCCCGAGGATCGCTGGGCGGGGCTCGCGCCAGAGGGGCGGCTGATGCACGGCGCCGCGCCGCTACTCGATATCGACGACGGTGGCGAGGCCTCGCCCGAGTCCCTGCGCGACGCCGCGCTCGCCGCCGAGGACGCGGCGCGCGCCGTTCCGGGCGTGACCAACAGCGAGGGCGGCGGCGCGAGCGCGTCGCGCTCGGTGTGGGCGCTGGCGACCAGCCACGGCTTCGCGGCGGCCTATGCGGCGACCGGCTACGGCCTGTCGGCGAGCGTGCTCGGCGGCGAGGGCGCGGGAATGCAGCGCGACTATGCGCACCATTCCGCCCGGCTCAGGCGGCTCCTGGAGGCGCCCGAGACGATCGGCCGCCGCGCGGGCGAGCGCGCGGTGGCGCGCCTCAATCCGGGGCGATTGCCGAGCGGCGCGATGCCGGTGGTGTTCGATCCGCGCGTCGGAGGTTCGCTCGTCGGGCATCTGATCGGCGCGATCTCGGGCCAGGCGATCACGCGCAAGACGAGCTTCCTGCTCGACGCGCTCGGCGCCGCGGTGTTCGCGCCCGGCATCACCGTCCGCGACGATCCGCACCGCCCCCACGGGCTGCGCTCGCGCCCGTTCGACGGCGAGGGGCTGCCGGTGTCCCCGACCGCGCTGGTCGAGGGCGGGGTGCTGCAGACGTGGCTGCTCGATTCCGCGTCCGCGCGGCAACTGGGGCTGGAGCCGACCGGCCATGCCGCGCGCGGGGTCGGCGGCGCGCCCGGGGTGTCGACCAGCAACCTCTACCTGGAGGCGGGCGACGTGCCGGTGTCGACACTGATCGAAGACATCGCCGACGGCGTCTACGTCACCGAGCTGATCGGGCAGGGGGTCAACGGCGTCACCGGCGACT
>SXHP01000262.1 GCA_005773165.1 Sphingomonadales bacterium
CCTTGGCGCAGATCTGTTTGAGCGGCCAGTTCCACGGGGTGATCATCGCGACGACGCCCAAGGGCTCATGCACGACGCGGGCGCGGCCGATCTGCTCCTCGAAGGTGAACTCGCCGAGCGCCTTCAGCGTCGCGGCGAAATGCGCGAGGCCGGTCGGGGCCTGCGCGGCGGAGGCGAGCGCCATCGGCGCGCCCATTTCCTGGCTGATCGCGCGGGCGAGGTCGGGGATGCGGGGCTTGTAGGCCTCGATGATGCGCGCGAGCAGCGCCTGGCGATCGGCGACGCTGGTCTGCGAGAAGGTCTCGAACGCGCGGCGGGCGGCGGCGACCGCCTTGTCGACGTCGGCTGGGGTGCCGAGCGTAATCTCGCTGACCGGCTGCTCGGTCGCGGGGTCGATCACCTGGTGGCGCGCGCCGCCGTCGCTGTCCACCCACGCGCCGTCGATGTAATGCTGCAGGTAGCTGTTCATGGGTGGCCTCTCGCGCAGGGTGTGTTGGAACATCGGGTATTGCGTGGTTACACGAGTGGCAACCGAAAGTTAGGAGGCTTGAGTATGCACGCCCGAGTCGCCCGCATCGACCGCACCGGCGGACCCGAGGTGATCGCGTGGCATGACGTCGACCTGCCGCCGCCGGGGCGGGGCGAAGTGACGGTGCGCCACGAGGCGGTCGGGCTGAACTTCATCGACGTGTACCACCGCACCGGCGTCTATCCGGTCGCCTTCCCCGCGGGACTGGGGTTCGAGGCGGCGGGGGTGGTCGAGGCGGTCGGCGAGGGCGTCGAGGAGGTCGCCGTCGGCGACCGGGTGGGGAGCTTCACGGGCGAGCGCGGCGCTTACGCCAGCGCTCGCAACGTCGCGGTCGGCGATGTCGTCAAGCTGCCCGATGCGATCGACTCGCGGACGGCGGCGGCGCTGATGCTGAAAGGCTGCACCGCGGAGTTCCTGGTCGAGCGCTGCGCCAGGGTGCAGGCGGGGCAGACCGTGCTGGTCCATGCGGCGGCGGGCGGGGTGGGGCATCTGCTCGTCGGCTGGCTGAAGGCGATCGGCGCGACGGTGATCGGCACGGTCGGCAGCGCCGCCAAGGTCGAGCGCGCGAAGGCGGCGGGGGCGGACCATGTGTTGCTGAGCCGCGGGGAGGACGTCGCGCTGCGCGTCCGCGCGCTGACCGGGGGCGCGGGCGTGCCGGTGATCCTGGACGGGGTGGGCCGGGCGACCTGGCCGGTCAGCCTGGCGTGCGCGGCGCGGCGCGGGCTGATCGTCAGCTACGGCAACGCGAGCGGGACGATCGAGGGGGTCAATCTGGGCATCCTCGCTGCCAAGGGATCGCTGTTCCTGACCCGGCCGACGCTGTTCGACTATTGCGTGACGCGCGCGGAGAAGCAGGCGAGCCTCGACCGGGTGCTGACGATGCTGGCGGCGGGGGCGATCCGGCCGGAGATCGGGCAGGAGTTCGCGCTGGAGGATGCGGCGGACGCGCACCGGGCGTTGGAGGTTGGGGGTACGCAGGGGAGCACGGTGCTGGTGGTGTGAGGGGCGGAAGGAGAGGCTAAGGAGAGGCGGTTTCGCTGTTTTCGCAACGCGGAAGGTTGCTGGAAAGTCGCGGGTTGAGGGTGTCGTCGTCCATTCAAATCCCGCAACGTTGACACTGGTTGTCACGTGAATGTGTGTTGATCCGTTGTGATCGTTTCCGCTTTTGCGACAATGCGTAAAAGCGAGGGTGGCCCGAAGTTGGCGAAGTTGCCGCATATCGGCTTTATTGCGGTCGGCGGAATCTGTCACATGCCGAGTCCGAGTTTGCACAGATGAGAAAGAGCGGCGCAGGTCAACGCTGGGTCGCCGAGATGCTGGCACAGTAGGCGGCTTGTAGGACAGCGCTTTGTCACTTGCTGCTCGCCGACAATCCTTCGTCACCCCGGGCTTGACCCGGGGTCTCGCTTCTTCTTGCCTCACACAAGAAGAAGCGGGGCCCCGGCTCAAGGCCGGGGCGACGAGACTCTTTCTGCTTCGATGTACGTGGATCGTGGCCTACGTCAGCGTGTCGTAGAGGTCGCACCAATTCGGGTTGTTCCCTTCGATCAGCGCATACTTCCACTCTCGCCGCCAACGCTTCATCCGCTTCTCGTGCGTGATCAAGGCGGTGATGTCGTCGCCGCACTCGGCCCAGACCAGGCGGGTCAGCTTGCGCTCAGCGCAATGGTCGGAGCCTCTGCCGTTGCGGTGCTGGTTGATGCGCGCGGCGAGGTGCGCGGTGACCCCGACGTACATGCCGCCCCGGTAGCGGTCGGCCATGATGTACAGCCAGCCGCCGCGGGTCGCTCGATCCATCGGCGGCTAGAAGAAGAAGCGGGACCCCGGGTCGAGCCCGGGGTGACGAGAGGTGGTTGCGATGCCTGGTAGGTTCACCGCCGCTCCGCCGCGTAGCGCGAGATCAGCACCGCGCTCCGCAGCGCCTGTCTCGGCAAGCTCGTCAGGTCCACCCACTCCCCTTCCGCATGTGCGCCGCCGCTGACCGGGCCCATGCCCGCCAGCGTGTCGACATCGGCGGCGACGAAGCTGCTGTCGGCGGCGCCGCGTTTGGCGGGGTCGAACTCGGTTAGTTCGGGCAAGTCCAGGTCGCGGTTGACCTCGTTCAGTTCCGCCAGGACCGCGCGGTTGCCTTCGGTGGGGGCCATCGGGGGGTAGCCGTCGGAGAAGGTGATCTCTGCGGTTGTGCCGGGGAGGTGCTGGGCGACAATGGCCTTCATCTTCGCGATGACGCGGGCGTTCTGTTCGGGGGTCAGCGCGCGCAGGTCGCCGCGGGCGACGGCGCTGGCGGCGACGATGTTGGGCTTGCCGGTGGCGGTGGCGACGAGCTGGTCCTTGTCGAAGGCGCCGGGGGTGCCTCCGGCCATGACGCCGACGTTGTAGGTCAGGTTCGTCTCGGGCAGCTCGCGGCGGAAGGTGTCGACGATGCGGGCGAGTTCGTAGATCGCGCCGTAGCCGAGCGACGCGCCGAACACGCCGCTGCTATGGCCGGTGCGGCCGGTCGTCGTCAGCGTCCAGTCGGTCGAGCTTCGCCTGGCGGTGGAGCCGTATTCGCGGCCGTTCTCGGTGGCGAGGTTCTCGTATTCGAGCGCGATGTCGGCGCGTTTGCCCGCGGCGATCAGGTCGCGGCGCGCCACGTCGAGCGGTTTGCCCGAGCGTTCCTCGTCGCCGGTCATCACGATCTCGATGTCGGCTGTCTTGAGCGTGCCCGCGGCCTGCATCGCGCGGAGGGCGGCGATGACCACGACGATGCCGCCCTTGTCGTCGCCCGCGCCGGGGCCGGTCGCGCGGGTTCCTTCGCGCTGCCAGCCCTGGAAGGGGCTGGCCGGCTCGAAGACGGTGTCGAGGTGCGCGATCATCAGCACGCGCTTGCCGCGGCCGTTGCCGCGGTGGGTGGCGACGAGGTGCCCGGCGCGGCCGGTTGCGGCCATGTCGATCCAGCGGACCTGGAAGCCGAGCGGCTCCAGTTCGGCGCGGACCATGTCGCCGACCTTGCGGACGCCATCGAGGTTGAGGGTGCCGCTGTTCTGGCGGACGAGCTTCTCGAGCAAACCCTCGTGGCGGGGGGCTTCGGCCTGGACCGCGGCCTTCATCTTCACCTCGGCGGGGGAGAGCTTCGCGGCGGCGGGGGTGGCGAGGGCGAGGAGGATCAGGAAAACTCCTCTCTCGGAGGGAGAGGGGGACCGCCGCGAAGCGGTGGTGGAGGGGGCTTTCCGCGAGCGTACCGCCTGTGGCGAGCCCCCTCCACCAGCTTCGCTGGTCCCCCTCCCCCTCCGGGGGAGGAGTTTCAGAGCGATGCGCTTCATGTTGATCTTCACAGCTTGCGTCCGATCACTTCCTTCATGATCTCGTTCGGGAGGATCTGCCGGCCAGGCTCGCCCACCTCGGGCGCACGGCAGAGGGGAAGCGCCCCGAACTTCAACGCCGTACGCACATGCACCGCCCCGCGGTGGCCGTCGCCGGGCGGTGACGGCACGAACACC
>SXHP01000263.1 GCA_005773165.1 Sphingomonadales bacterium
CCCCGTTTGACGCGTGCCATGGTCTATTCCTCTCCGCTCAGCTCAGCCCGTAAGGCGCCCACGCCTTGACGGCGGCCGTGTCGGCCTTGGACAGCACCTTGGTGCCGCGGTTCTGGCGGATGTACTTGCCGGTGTGATGGATCAACCGGTGGCGCTTGCCGGCGACGCCGTGCTTCAGCAGACCGGTCGCGGTCAGCTTGAAGCGCTTCTTGACGCCGCTCTTCGTCTTGAGCTTGGGCATTTTGGTCCTTTCGAGTTCGGCGATGCATCGGACAGCCGCGGCAGCCCTTGTGGCCGGGCCGTCTTCACGCGCATCGCTCGTTGAAGCGGGGCCCTTAGCGGCGGGCGCCCGCGATTGCAACCGATGCGGAACCGGAACGGGGCCCCACGCGATTCCCCGCCCATGGACATGGCGACCCAGAGTACGGTGCCGCCGGCGTTAGACGATCCCCGGCGACGCCGCCGCCGCATCATCCGCAACGTCGTGCTCGGCGTCCTCGGCGCAATCTTCGCCGTCTGGCTGATCCTGTTCATCACCAAGGGGCGGTTCCTCAAATCGCCCTTTCAGTCGATCGTCGGCCGGATGACCGACCGAACGGTGACCGTTCGCGGCGACTTCCAGCTCTATTTCGCGCCGCTCAAGATCAAGTTCCTCGCCGAAGGGCTGACCGTTTCCAACCCCGCATGGGCGACCCGGCCCAATCTGTTCACCGCCGAGCGGATCGACACGCGGATCGCGCCCTTGTCGCTGATCTTCGGCAAGCGGCGGCTGTACTGGTTCGACCTGACGAACGGCGCGCTCGATCTGGAATGGGACGCGCAGCACACCGCCAACACCTGGACCTTCGGCGACGGCCGCACGAAGGGCAAGCCGTTCGAGCTGCCGCGCATCGACCGCGCGACGGTGGCGGGCACGACCGTGCGCTACATCGACCCGCAGATGCAGCTCCTCGCCGACCTCCGCGTCGACACGATCCGATCGACGCAGGCGCGGATCGGCGACGCCGTCGGCGTGCAGGGCGCGGGGCGCATCCGCCAGACGCCGTTCACCGTCACCGCCCGCCTGCTGTCGCCCAATGAGACGGTCGCGCGCGGGCGCAACCGGCTCGTCGCGCAGATGCGCGCCGCGAACAACGTCATCGACGTGTCGGGGACGCTCCCCAGCCTCGCCGATATCGAAGGCGTGCCGCTGCAGACCCGCGCGCGCGGGCGCGACATGTCCGAGCTGCTCGGCATCATCGGCGTCGTCATTCCGCAGACCCGGACATATCAGGTCCGCGCGCAGATGGTGAAGTCGGGTCAGGTGTATCGCTTCACCCGGCTGACCGGCACCGCGGGCGCGACCGACCTCGCCGGGCGGCTGACGATCACCAACGCGGCGCGCATCCACCTCGATTCGGTGCTGACGACGCGGCGGCTCGACATCATCGACGCCGCGCCGTTCATCGGCTTCAACCCCGACATCGTCGCCAGGCAGGGCGCGGTCGCCGCCGCCGCCGCGACGGGCGCCGCGCCGCAGCGGATCATGCCCGACGCCGAGTTCCCGGTCGCGACGATGCAGCGCTTCGACGCCGACCTCAAATGGACTATCGCCCAAGTCCGCTCGAACAACCTGCCGATCTCCAACATCGACCTGACGCTCGACCTGGAGCGCGGCCGTCTGGCGTTGTCGCCGATCACCTTCTCGATGGCCCGCGGCAACGTCGCCGCCGACTGGATCATCGACACCCGGCCGCGGCCCAGCGTCGTCAGCTACGACATTCGCCTCGCGCCGACGCCGATGGGGCGGCTGCTCGCGGGCTACGGCGTCGCCGAATCGGGCACCACGGGGACGATCAAGGGCCGCATCCAGTTGAGGGGCCGCGGCGACACGATCCACGATTCGCTCAGCACCGCGGGCGGACGCATCGCCTTCATCATGCCGCAGGGCACGCTGTGGACCCGCAACGTCCAGCTCGCCGAATTGGACATCGGCACCTTCATCCAAAAGATGTTCGAGGACAAATTGAAGAAGCCCGTCGCGCTCAATTGCGGCTTGGTCGGGTTCAGCGTCCGAAGCGGCGTCGCGGCGGCCGATCCGATCCTGATCGACACCACCAAGAACGTCATCGTCGGCCGCGGCGGGTTCAGCTTCCGGACGGAGGCGGTCGACCTGGCGTTCCGCGCCGACGGCAAGAAGTTCTCGCTGTTCTCCGGCCAGTCGCCGGTCGGCGTCGGCGGCTATTTCGCCGCGCCGCAGCTGGACGTGATCAGCCCCGAGCTGGTCGGGCGCGCGGGGGCGGGTCTCGGCCTCGCGCTGCTCGCCACCCCGCCCGCCGCGGTACTGGCGTTCGTCGACGTCGGCGACGCCAAGTCCGCCGCCTGCGGCCCGGTTCTGGCGGGTGCGACCGCAAAGGCGCAGCGGACGACCAAAGGCGAGCCCCGCGACGACGTCGGCCGCGGCACGACCTCCAAAGCGGAAAACGGCAAGCCGGAGGGCAAGAAGAAGAAGTTCCTGGGAATTTTCTGACCAGCCGTGCGTCGCCGCGGCAAAGCCGCGTCGTCGGTCGGGCGCTTTGCCCCCGCCGGCCGGGCTTTCGCCGTCTCCTGATTAGCTCCGCTAATCAGATGCGGCTAAGCCGTGCAGCGCCTCCAGCACGTCGTCCACCCGCGCCGGATCGCCGATCGCCAGCACGTGCCCCTCGCTGTCCGCGGTCAGCGGATCGCCGTTCCAGTCGCACATCCGCCCGCCCGCGCCCTCGACCACCGGGACCAGCGCGGCAAAGTCGTGGAGCTTCAGCCCCGATTCGCATACCAGGTCGATCTGCCCGGAAGCGACCAGCGCGTAATTGTAGCAGTCGCCGCCGTAGAGCGGGCTCATGTGGTTGTGGCCGCCGGAGGTCGCCGCGGTCAGCGCGAGAAAGCGCAGCGCGGCGTCCTCGCCGAGATAATGCGGGCTGGTCGTCGCCAGCACCGCGCCCTCCAGTTGCGGGCAGGCGCGGGTGCGGACACGCGCGCCGTTGAAGGTCGTCGCGCGCCCCGCCACCCCCAGCCAGCGCTCGCGCTGCACCGGCTGGTCGATGACGCCCAGCACCGGCCAGCCGTCCTCGACCAGCGCAATCAGTGTTCCAAAGATCGCGCGCCCGCTCATGAAGCTGTGCGTGCCGTCGATCGGATCGAGCACCCAGCGGCGTCCGGACACGCCGTCCTTGACGCCATGCTCCTCCCCGACGATGCCGTCGCCCGATCGCTCGGCCTCGATCAGCCGCCGCATCGCGCCTTCCGCCTCGCGGTCGGCGAGGGTGACCGGCGAGCGGTCGTCCTTGCGCTCCATCCCGGCGGGCTTGCGGAAATAATCGCGGATGACGACCCCGGCGGCGTCGGCGAGGCGGTTGGCGAGGTCGATGTCGGACTGGCTGACGGGCATCGCCGCTGCCTATCGGCCCGGCTTGCGGAGAGCAATGGACGCGACAGCGGGCGCGGCGTAGCGTCAGCGCGATCCCCTCGGAGTTCTCCCATGCGCCTCGCACCCCTCGCCATCGCCGCCGCCCTGCTCGCTACGCCCGTCTCGGCCGCGCTCGCGCCGGGAGCGAAGGCGCCCGACTTCACCACCCGCGGCGCGATCGCGGGCAAGATCTTCACCGTCCGCCTCGCCGACCAGCTCAGGAAGGGGCCCGTCGTCCTGTACTTCTTCCCCGCAGCCTTCACCTCGGGCTGCAACGCGGAGGCGCGCGCGTTCGCCGAGAAGATCGGCGACTTCCGCAAGGCGGGCGCGACGGTGATCGGCATGTCGGCCGACCCGGTCGAGGAGCTCGTGAAGTTTTCCGCGACCGAATGCGCGGGCAAGTTCGCGGTGGCGAGCGCGGGGCCCGCGGTGGTCACCGGCTATGACGTCGCGCTCGGCCGCGAGGTCAAGGGACGGCAGGTCACCAACCGCACCAGCTACGTCATCGGACGCGACAGGCGCGTCGCCTTCGTTCATTCGGAAATGAACCCGGCCGAGCACGTCTCGCGGACGCTGGCCGCGGTCGCCACGCTCCCGCGGCGCTGATCCGCCGGGTCGATAACCTGTCGGACACCCGTTGCTAACGATTTGCGCGTAACACGACTGACGCAGGTTAATGGGGGACATATGCGGGGCGCGAGCGTGGCGCGACGGGAAGCAGGGGGAAGCGAGCTGTTCGACCGCATCGGCCTGTTCCTGGCCGAGCAGCGGTTGAGCGCCGATCCCGAGCATTACCGATTCGCGCATGCCGTCCTCAGCGATCCCGCGAGCCCGATCGCGCAGGCGGTCGCCCGGCTGGTCGACGGCGGCGTCCGCCTGAGCCGCACCGATATCGAGCGGCTCGGCGGGCGCGTCGCGACCGGCGGCGCGGTGTCCCCGTTCGCGCAAGTCGCGGAGGCGCAGGCGGAGGCGCGCGAACAGGTCGACGGCCTGGCCGACATCGTCCGCACGATGCGCGACGAAGCGCGCGACTTCGGTCGCGACCTGAAACAAAGCGCCGCCGAGATCGAGCGGATGCCGCGCATCGAGGGGCTCGACGAGATCGCCCGGATCGCGGGCACGATGATCACCCGCGTCCACGATGCCGAGGCGCGGCTGGAGAAAGCGACGCGCGAGGCGGACACGCTGCGCGAAAAGCTGGCCGAAGCGCGCGAAGACGCGCGCAACGACCTGCTCACCGGCCTGCCGAACCGCCGCGCGCTGATGGAGGCGTTCGCCGCGCGCGACGCTGCGGGCGCGCCCTGGTGCCTCGCGCTGTGCGACATCGACCGGTTCAAGCGGATCCACGACAATTACGGCCCTCCCGTCGGCGACCGCGTCCTGGCCGCGGTCGCGCGCACCTTGGCGGCGGCGTGCGGCGGTCAGTTTGTCGCCCGCCACGGCGGGGAGGAGTTCGCGGTGCTGCTACGCGCGCTGACGCTGAGCCATGCGGCGGAGGTGATGGAGGGGGCGCGCGCCGACATCGCGGCCAAGCGCTTCCGCGACCGCGACACCGACGCCGCGCTCGGCCAGATCACCGTCTCCTTCGGCCTGACCGCGATCCACGAGGCCGACACCGCGGATACCGCCTTCGAGCGCGCCGATCGCCTGCTCTACAGCGCTAAGGCGAGCGGACGAAATCAGGTGGCGGTCGCCTGAGATCGGCGCGGATCGCCAGGGAAGCTGGCGGATTGCGCCAAGCATCCGAGCCCGCTTAATGAAACCCGTACCGGTTCAATGGCTTAAAGGTTCTGGCACGCCGCGTGCAAAGTTCCCGGCATGAGCAGCGGGGCAGTCCCGCCGCCAAGCCAAAGGACCATAGCCATGATCAACTACGCCGCCGCCCAGCGCATCGCGATCTCCTTCGTCGGCGCGCTCGTCTTCTCCGCGGTCGCGGTCGCCTCGGCCGTCCCCGTGCTGCCGATCGCATGACCGGCGGACCGCAAGGCGCCCGCCCTGTGCGCCGTCGCCTGCTCACCCGCCTGCGCCGCGCGCCATCGAGCCCGCTGACTATAGCCTTTCTCTCGTTCGCGACCACCGTCGCGCTGATCCTGACCCAGCCCGGCGTCGCGCTCGCCTGACGCCCCGCCGGCTCAGGACAGCGCGGCGGCGCCGACCGGCCCCGACGGGGCCTCCTCGCCGCGCGAATAGGTGCCGATCAGCAGCCCCGCGGCCAGGACATGCCCCGCCATCGCCGCGATGATCGCGCCCCTGCCCGGGGTCGCGCCCGGATCCCCCGCCCTCGCATCCAGCGCGAACAGCTGAAAGGCGTAGCGGTGCTCGCCGTGTCCGGTCGGCGGATCGGGCGGCAGCCAGCCTTCGCGCCAGAACGAATTGCGGCCGACATCTCCCCGCGCCGCGTCGCCGTGACCGTCAGCGGCGATCGCGCCCTCGGCCAGCGCGCCGCGCTCCGCGGGAAGGCCCCAGACGATGGCATGGACCAGCGGCCGGCGCGCCGGCGCGTCCGCATCCTCGACCAGCAGCGCGAGCATCGCCGCGCCGTCCGGCGGCGAACCCCAGGTCAGCGGCGGCGATCGTCCCTCGCCGTCCGCGGTGAAGCGAGTCGGCAGCCGCGCGCCGTCGGCGAAGCCGGGGCTGGACAAGGTGAGCGGGGTGAAGCCGCCGCCGAGCTCCGGCCGGGCGATCGCCAGCGCATCGGTCCCCGCCCGCGCGCCGGCGAGCGCCTTGCCGAGCCAGGCCGGAACATGCTCCAGCATCAGGCGGGACGTTCGGCGGCGGCGCGCTCCGACGGGCAATCGCCCGGGCGCGTCACCGGCGGCCCGCCCGCGTACCAGCGGCTTCCCTGCGCTCCGTCGTGCAGACACAGCTCGCCCTTGCCCGACGCGGGGTCGACCAGCAGGGTCCAGTTGCGGTCGGCGCAATCGTGCGGGTCGCATCCCCAGGTCGCGATCCGCGCGCCGACCCGGAAGATCGGGGTGCGGGGGCCCGTGTTGCGGACGATCGTCCGGCGCAACGCGGCATCGGTGACCGCGCCGTCGAGCGCGGTCGCCACCTCCGTCCGGTCGAAAAAGCCGACGCCGTCGACGGGCTCGTCGGGATAGCGCCCGACATAGGTCGAGAGCGGCGTCGTCTGCGCCTGGCCCGGAAGCGGATCGGGGCGCTGCGTGGCGGGAGGTTCGAAGTCGGCGACGGCGGCGTTGGGCGGGGTCTCCGACCCGTCGCCGCAGCCTGCGGCAAGCAGGGAGACGCCGAGAAGTGCATGGATCACGCGCATGAGGGTCCCTTCGTCCCTCTTGAACGCGCCTGACCCCCTCGCGGTTTCGACCCTAAAGGAGCTACGCCGGAGCGGTCCCCGCGCGGCTCGATCGAGCCGCGCGGGGCGTCGTCCGCTCAGGCGAGCTCGGCCTGCGCGTTGACCTTGGCTTCCGCCAGCTTGGTCAGCTTGGCGTCGGTCGCTTTCTCCTCCTCCAGCGTCTCCGCGTAGAGCGCGGCCGAGTCGTGGTGACCGAGTTGCTTGGCCCAGGCGATCAGCGTGCCGTAACGGGTGATC
>SXHP01000264.1 GCA_005773165.1 Sphingomonadales bacterium
CGCCAGGTTCAGGATCGCATTCTCCAGCTGTCCCGCGTCGACATGCGCCGGCCACAATCCCCCCGCGAGCACCGTCTCCACCGCCACGTTCTCGCCGATCGTCCGGCGGAGCAGCTCCGACATGCCGCCGACCAGCTTGTTGGCGTCCACCGCGCGCGGCTCCAGCGGCTGCTGGCGCGAGACTGCGAGCAGCCTTGCGGTGAGTTGCGCCGCGCGCCGCGCGCCTTCGCTGGCATTGTCGATGCACTGCTTGGCCTTGTCGGGCTCCTTGTCGAACCGGCGCTGCGCCAGGTCGAGGCTGCCGATGACGATCGCCAGCATGTTATTGAAATCGTGCGCGATGCCCCCGGTCAGCTGGCCGATGCTCTCCATCTTCTGCATCTGGCGCATCTGGTTCTCGGCCGCCTCGCGGTCGGCGATCTCCTGCGTCAGCCGGGCATAGGCCGCCTCCTGCGCCTCACGCGCACGGTTCGCCTCGCGCAGCCGCAGATAGCTGTTACGGATCGCGAACGCGGCGACCAGCAGGATCGCGACCCCGCTCAGCACCAGCCCCGCCTTGACCAGCGCGGTCTGGCTCTGCGCCACCGCCTCTCGCCGGGCGAGCTCCGCCGCTTCGCGCGCGCGCATCGCCGCGACGATCCGCCGCGCGCGGTCCATCAGCCGCTTGCCCGATCCTTCGCGCACCATCGCGATCGCGCCGGGGCCGTCGCCCTGCCGATAGAGCTCGATCGTCTTGCGCAGGATGTCCTGCCGCCGATCGAACACCCGCTTCAGCTGCTGCAGCAGGTCCTTCTGCCAGGGCCGGTCTTCGGTCGCCGCCGCCAGCGCGCCGAACTCGGTCCCCAGATCGGCGAGCGCGGTGTCGTACGGCTCCAGATATTCGGTCCGCCCGGTCAGCAGATAGCCGCGCTGTCCCGTTTCGGCGTCCTGGAGGTGCGATAGGAGGACGACCAGCTGGTTCTCGACCTCCAGCGCGCGCCGGACCTCCGCGACGCTGCGCTCCTGCCGCTCGGCCAGCCACAAGGTGCCGAGCAGCATCAGCGCGAGCAGGGCGAACCCGGCGGCCAGGGGAAGGATCGACCGATACCGAAGCCGCACGCGCATCGCGCCTCATGCGACGGTTGCGCACCCGCGGCAAGCCCGCCCGGATGACAGCCGCGGCCGCCCGGTGCTAAGGCCTTGGGCGAACCGCTCTTCTCGCTTGGGATCCGTCTATCCGTCATGGCGTCCGCCGCTCTCTATACCGACACGGGCTTTCTTGCGGGCGGGGGCGAGATGGCCCGGCTGATCGCGGCCTTCGATTGGTCGCGGACCTCGCTGGGTCCGATCGAAGCCTGGCCGGATGCGGTGCGCACCACCGTCGGCACGATCCTCCGCGCGCCGCTGCCGATGGTCACGCTGTGGGGCGAACCGGGCGTGATGATCTACAACGACGCCTATTCGGTGATTGCGGGCGCGCGACATCCCGGTCTGCTGGGCATGAAGGTGCGCGAGGCGTGGCCTGAGGTCGCCGACTTCGACGATCACGTCATCGAAATGGTGTTCCGCCGCGGCGAGACCCTGCAATACCGCGATCAGCCGATGATCCTCCACCGCCCCGGCCGTCCTGACCAGGCGTGGCTCGATCTCACCTATTCGCCCGTCCCCGGCGATGACGGGGCGCCGCTGGGCGTGATCGCGATCGTCGTGGAGACCACCGAGCGCGTCCTCGCGGACCGCAATCTGCAGGACGAGCAGGTCCGGCTCCAGCAGATGTACGAGCAGAGCCCCAGCTTCATGGCGCTGGTCGACGGACCCGATCACCGTTTCGCGCTCGCCAACGCGGCCTATCAGCGGCTGGTCGGCGGCCGCGCAAAGCTGGGACAGCCGGTGGCGGAGGCGCTGCCCGACGCCGCCGAGCAGGGCTATATCGACCTCCTCGATCAGGTCTATCGCTCCGGCGAGGCGTTCACATCGAACGCCTCGGCTTATGCGATGCAGGCGACGCCCGGCGGCCCGATAGAACCGCGCTTCGTCGATTTCGTGCTGCAGCCGATCCGGGGCGCTGAAGGCGCGGTGCGCGGCATCTTCATGAACGGCGTCGACGTCACCGATCGCGTCGCCGCGCAGGAATAGATCCGCGAAAGCAAGGCGCAGTTCCGCTCCTTTGCGCAGGCGATGCCCAACCACGTCTGGACCGCCCCCGCGGACGGGCTGCTCGACTGGTTCAACGACCGGGTGCTCGAATATTCCGGCCGCGCGCACGCCGACCTCGTCGGCGCCGGCTGGGCCGCCATCGTCCACCCCGACGACATCGCCGCCGCGGGCGACCTTTGGGCGCGATCGCTGGGGTCGGGCACGCCGTACGAAGCCGAATTCCGCATCCGCGCCGCCGACGGAAGCTATCGCTGGCACCTCGCCCGCGCCGCCGCGATCCGCGGCGACGACGGCCGCATCATCCGCTGGATCGGCACCAACACCGACGTCCATGACAAGAAGATCGCGGAAGCGGAGACGACGCGCGATCGCAACCGGTTGTGGACTCTGTCGCGCGACCTGATGCTGGTCTGCGACATGGGCGGCGTCATCACCGCGGTGAATCCCACCGCGACGCGGCTGCTCGGCTGGTCGCAGGACCACATGATCGGCCGCACGTTGGCCGAGTTCCTCCATCCCGACGATCTCGCGGCCACCGCGGACGAAGTCGCGAAGCTCGCCGCCGGCGCGACCACGCTTGCGTTCGAGAACCGCTACCGCTGCCTCGACGGCGACTACCGCCTGCTCGATTGGACCGCGGTTCCCGACGGCGACCGCATCCACGCGGTCGGCCGCGACATCACCGAACAGCGCGCGCTGGCGCGGGAGCGCGAACGGGTCTGGAACCTGTCGCCGATCGTCAAGATCGTGTCGGACGCCGAAAGCCGCATCCTCGCGGTCAATCCGTCATGGACCCAGCTGCTCGGCTGGAGCGCGGAGGAGACCGTCGGCCGCTCGGTTCAGGACTTCATCAAGCCTGGCGACCGCGAGGCGCATGTCGCCGCCCGTGCGCGCCTTCTCGCCGGCGAATCGCTTCGCGAGCACGAGCGCGTGTTCCTCACCCGCTCGGGGGAACTCCGCCGCCTCGCCTTCACCATCGTTCCCGAAGGCGGCACCATCTACGCCTTCGGCCGCGACATCACGGCGGAGGCCGAATCCGCCGAAGCGCTCGCCCAGGCGGAGGAGGCGCTGCGCCAGTCGCA
>SXHP01000265.1 GCA_005773165.1 Sphingomonadales bacterium
CCAGGCTGCTGCCCGAGCTCTCGGGCGCGGCGGCGGGCGCCCCGCTGGCGCCCCTCGTCGACCGTGCCGCCGCCGCAAGCCGCGCCGCGGCGCGCCGCTTCTCGGGCGAGGCCGATCTGGCGGTGATCCTGAACGAGCGCGTCACAGTCTCGGTCCGCAGCGCCAGCCTGCGCGCGGCGAGCGGCGCGAGCGCACGGTTCGGCGCGGGTTCAGGCATTGTCTGGCGACCGGGCGCGACGCTGTCGGTCGACGGCACGCTCGCGCTGGCGGGCGGGGGCTTGCCGACCCTCACCGCGCGCGCGGACCAGCGCGGCTACGCCGCGCCGCGCCGTGTCACCGTGACGATGACGCCCTATGCGGCGGGGTCGGCGCGGCTCGCGCTCACCCCCGTCACGATCGAGGGCGAGCGCGTCGTCACCCGCGCGACGCTCTCCGGTCCGCTCGCGAACGGCCGGGTCGAAGCGCTGACCATACCGCTCGACCTGCGCCTCGCTGGCGGAGGCCTCATCGCTAACCCCGCCTGCACGCCCGTAGCGTTCGAGCGTTTGGCGATTTCCGGCCTTACGCTCCGTCCCGCGCGCCTGACGCTCTGCCCCACCGGCCCCGCGCTCGTCCGCGTCGCAGGCGGCGAAGTGACCGGCGGCGCACGCCTCGCCGCGACCCGCCTCGCGGGCACGCTCGGCAGCACTCCCGTCGCGCTCGCGCTCTCCGGCGCGACTCTGCGCCTTGCGGACCGTAACTTCGCGCTCAAGGGCGTAGAGACCCGCCTCGGCGCGCCCGGCCGGGTCACCCGCCTCGACTTCGCCCGCCTCGAAGGCCGAGCGCACGGCGGAGGCCTCACGGGAACCTTCACCGGCGGGGCGGGGCAGATCGCCAACGTGCCGCTGCTGCTGGCGAACGCCGCGGGCGACTGGCGCTTCGCGGACGGCGCGCTCCGCCTCACCGGCGCGCTCGGGGTTAGCGATGCGCAGGCGGAGAGCCCGCGCTTCCAGCCGATGCAGGCGCGCGACGTCTCGCTCGCGCTCGTCGACAATGCGATCACCGCCGACGGCGTCCTCCACGAACCGACCACCGGCACCAGGGTCGGCACGGTCGCGATCCGCCATGCGCTCGGCCCCGGCACAGGCCAGGCTGATCTTTACGTCCCAAACCTCAGCTTCGCCAAAGGCTTCCAGCCCGAACTTCTTACCCGCCTGACCTTCGGCGTCATCGCGGACGTCCGCGGCACGGTCTCGGGCGAAGGCCGCATCGCCTGGACTCCGCAAGGCGTCGCCTCCACCGGCGTCTTCCGCACCGCCGGAACCGACCTCGCCGCCGCCTTCGGACCCGTGACCGGCATCGCGACCGAAATCCGCTTCACCGACCTGCTCGCGCTGGAGAGCGCGCCCGGCCAGGTCGCGACGATCAGGTCGGTCAATCCGGGCATCGCGGTCACCGATGGCGTGATCCGCTACCGCACGCTCCCCGATGCGCGCGTGCGCATCGAGGGCGGCGAATGGCCCTTCGCGGGCGGCCGCCTGACGCTCGACCCCACTCTGCTCGACTTCAGCCGCCCCAGCGAGCGCCGGATGACCTTCCGCGTCGACGGCGTCGCCGCCGATCGCTTCCTCCAGCAGTTCGACTTCAAGAACCTCGACGCGACCGGCACCTTCGACGGCGTGCTGCCGATGGTTTTCGACGAAACCGGCGGCCGGATCGAAGGCGGGCGCATGACCGTGCGCGAAGGCGGCGGCACGATCCGCTACGTCGGCGCGTTGACCGAGAAGGAGCTCGGCTTCTGGGGCGATTTCGCGTTCCAGGCGCTGAAATCGCTCCGCTACCGCAACCTCCAGCTCACCATGAACGGCCCGCTCGCGGGCGAGATGATCACAGACGTCCGCTTCGCCGGAGTGCAACAGGGGGAGGGGGCCAAGTCCAACTTTCTCATCCGCCGCCTTCAGCGCCTGCCGCTGGTGTTCAACGTCCGGATCAAGGCGCCCTTCCGCGGCCTGATCGATTCGGCGCAGAGCTTCTACGAGCCGCGCCGCCTCATACAACGCAACCTGCCGCAATTGCTGGAGGAGCAGAACCGGCGCGTTCAGCCTCCCGCAAGCGCACCCGTGCCACCAAAGGATTGACGACGATGAAGAGGATGACGACCTTTCTGGCGACAGCAATCATCGGGGGATGCGTCAACGTGTCCGCGCCGACCAAGCCGATCGAGATCAACCTCAACATCAACGTCACGCAGGAAGTGGTCTACCGCCTCGACGGCGAGGCGAAATCGCTGATCCAGCAGAACCCGGGGATATTCTGATGCGCAAAGTTCTGATCCTGGCAGGCGCGCTCGCCGTCGCAGGCCTCGCGACCGCCGCCTACGCCCAGCGCGACCCCGCCTATGCCGCCGCGCGCGCGAGCGGCCAGGTAGGCGAGCAGCCCGACGGCTATCTCGGCATCGTCGGCGCGGCGACAGCTGAGCTGCGCGCGCTGGTCGGCAACATCAATATCCAGCGCAAGGCCGCTTACACCCAAAAGGCCGCGGCGAGCGGCGCGACGGTGGAGCAGCTCGCCTTCACCAGCGGCTGCAACCTGATCGCGCAGACCAGCGCGGGGGAGAAGTACAAGTCGCCCGACGGCGTGTGGAAGACCCGGACGGCGGCGTCGCCGGAACGGGATTCGCGCTGCGCGTGAGCTTGGTTCCGTGCTCGCCACCACCGTCACCCCAGCGAAGGCTGGGGTCTCTCGCCGCAGCACGAGCGGCTTGAACAGCAAGACCCCAGCCTTCGCTGGGGTGACGGTGGGTGTCTGGCGATCGTTGACCCGCCCGGTTGACACCCCCGCCACCCCCGGCTAACCGGCCCGTGCCTTGGCGGGATCGCTCGCCCGCGTGTGCGCCGCTCCTCCCGGTAGAAGTGTTTACCAGCGAAGGGTTTGCGCATGGCGGATGACGAGCCCGGACGGGATTTCCACGGCGCGGACGATCCGCGCCTCCACGCGCTCGAAGAGCGGTTGCGGGAGGCGAGGAGCAAGGAAGCGGCGAGGACGGGGCAGGTCACGGTCGATGCCGACAGGGGATATTCCCAGGGCAATCGCGTGATCGCCGCGCTCATCGGAAGTCTCATCGGCGGCGCTTTGATCGGCTGGCTCATCGACCGCTGGTTCGGCACCGCGCCTTGGGGGCTGATCGTGATGCTGTTCCTCGGAATAGCCGTCGCGTTCAGGCAGATCATTCGGATATCAGGCGAGCGCCCGGAATAGCCGGGCGCTTGGCGCACGTGAGGTTTTTGGCGAAGTGGCTGAGCAGGGCGGCAAGATCGATCCGATGCACCAGTTCCTGATCGAACCGGTGTTCGGTCGCGACTGGACGCTGTTCGGCTACAATATCGCCTTCACCAACTCCGCTCTGTGGATGGTGGTGACGCTCGCCGCCTTGTGGCTGTTCATGCTCGGCGGCATGAAGCGTCAGCTCGTTCCCGGCCGCTGGCAGGCCGCGGTGGAGGGGTTCACCGGCTTCATCTCCTCCATGCTGACCTCGAACATAGGGCCGCAGGGCAAGCGTTTCGTCCCCTACGTCTTCTCGCTGTTCATGTTCATCCTGTTCGCCA
>SXHP01000266.1 GCA_005773165.1 Sphingomonadales bacterium
CGATCTCGACGATCGCGTCGTCGACCAGCACGCCCGCGACCAGGCTCAGCGCGAGCAGGGTCATGAAGTTCAGGTTGAACCCCAGCAGCGTCATCACCCAGAACGTCGGGATCGCGGACAAGGGGATCGCAAGGGCCGAGATAAAGGTCGCGCGCTTGTCGCGCAGGAACAGGAACACGACGATGACCGCCAGGATCGCGCCTTCGATCATCGCGTGGATCGCGGACTTGTACTGCTCCTTGGTGTATTTGACCGACGTGAAACGCTCGATGAAGCGGAACTTGGGGTTCTCCTTCTCGATCTTCGCCAGCTCCTTGACCACCTCGTCATAGAGCTCGACCTCCGACGCGCCGCGGGCGCGGTAGATGCCGAAGCCGACGACCTGGCGCCCGTTCATCTTGGCGAGCTTGCGCTGCTCGTACGACCCGTCGCGCACCGTGGCGATGTCGGCGAGCTTGACCGTGCGCCCCGCCCCCAGCGGTATCTGCGTCTGGCCGAGCGCAAAGGCGTCCGGCGCGTTGCCGACGATGCGCAGCGACTGTTCGGCCCCGCCGACCTCGGCGCGCCCGCCGGCCGCGTTGGTGTTGATCCCGCGCAGCGCCTGGTTGACCTGGGTGGCGGTCACCCCCGCCGCCTGCATCCGCACCGGATCCAGGATCACGCGGATGGCGCGGTTCACCCCGCCGGAGGTTTCGACGTTCTGCATGCCGGGGATCGCCAGCAGCCGCTTGGCGACCACCGTTTCGACGAACCACGACAATTGCTCCAGCGTCGTGTCGGTCGCCTCCACCGAATAATTGGCGATCGAGTCGTTGTTGATGATGATCCGCTCGACGCGGGGCTCGGGGATTCCGTCCGGCAGCTCGCCGCGGATGTTGCTAATCGCGTCGCGCGCGTCGGTGGTGGCGCGGTCGACCGGGGTGGCGAAGCTGAACTGGACGAACGTGCCGCTCGATCCCTCGCTCACCGTCGAATTGATCTCCTCGACCCCCTCCAGCCCGCGCAGCGCGGCCTCGACCTTTTGGGTGATCTGGGTCTCGATCTCGCTGGGCGCCGCGCCCGGCTGGCTGATCTGGACGTAGACCGCGGGAAAGGTGATCTCCGGACTCTCGTTCAGCGGCATGCGGTTGAACGAGATGATGCCTGCGATCGTCAGCGCGATGAACAGGACGATCGGCGGCACCGGGTTGCGGATCGCCCAGGCGGAGATGTTGCGGAACATGGGGGTCAGCCTGCCTTTCGCGCAGCTTGCGGCACGGGGCGCACCGCCTGCCCGGGGGTGAGGAAGGCGCCCGCCGACAGGACGACCCGCTCGGAGCCGCTCAGCCCGCCCGCGATCGCGACGCCAGCGTTCGACACCTGGCCGATCTTCACGTCGCGGCGCGCGACCTTGCCGTCGGCCCCGACGACATAGACGTATTGGCCCTTGCCGTCGGTCTGCACCGCGGTTTCGGGCAGCAGCGGCGCGACCGCGGCGCCCGCGACGATGCTGGCGCTGGCGAAGCCGCCTGGGCGGAGCGCGGGATCGTATTTCAGCGCGACCCGGGCGACGCCCTGACGCGTCTGGGGGTCGATCACCGGGGACACCTGCCACACCTCGCCGGGGAAGCTCTGCGACGATCCGACCGGCGTCACCTCGGCGCGCGCGCCGGGCCTGAGGCCGAGCAGGTCGCTTTCGGCGAGCTGCGCGCGCAGCTCCATCTGCCCGCCCGCCGCCATGCGGAACAGGATTCCCGAGCCCGCGCTGACGATCTGCCCCGGCTCGGCCTGACGAGTCAGCACCAGCCCCGCGGCGGGCGCGCGGATGTCGAGCCGTCCGTTGCGCGAGCGCTGTTCGGCGAGCGTCGCCTGCGCCACCTTGACCCGCGCCGCCGCCGCGTCGCGCGTCGCGGTGCGCCGCTGCAGGTCGGCCTTGGAGATGAAGCCGCGGTCGACCAGGGCCTGCGCGCGGTCGAGCTCGGCCTGCGCCAGCGTCTGGTCCGACCGGGCGACCGCGACCTGCGCGGCGAGGCTGGCGGCGGTCTGGGTCTGCACCGCGCGGTCGACGGTCGCGAGCACCTGCCCCGCCTGCACCCACTGGCCGGGCTCGACCAGCACGCGGGTGATCATCCCGCCCTCGCCCGCGACGCCCACCGGCATCTCGCGCCGCGCGGCGAGCGTGCCGGTCGCGGACACCGCGCGGTCGATCGTTTGGCGGCCGGGCACGGTGACGGTCACCGCGGGACGCTGGTCGGGAGCCTTGGCGGGAGCGGGCTTCTCGCCGCGGCCGAACAGGAACCAGGCGAGCGCCAACGCCGCCGCGATCGCCACGGCGCCGATGATCAGCCGCCGACGGCGCCGGGGCGTGTCGTCCGGACCCGCCAGCAACAGCGGCTCGCCGCCCTCGATCCGCCCCGATTCGTAGTTCATTCCCGCCACGCGTCCTTGTCCCCACACCCCGACCGGCACTGTATTAGACCGATAAGGCACTACGCTCAAGAGCGTTCCTGTAGCCGATTCGAAGGCTTTGCGCGACACCGCCGCTCGGGCGCTTGACCCGGCGTTCAGCCGCGGTTGAGGCGGCGAACGGCAGACCCCCATGCGCACAGCCGAAAAGGAGCAGGCGAATGAAGATGGTGGCGATCATGGCGGCGGCGGCGACGCTGCCCGCAGGCGCGCTCGCGCAGGGGGCTCCGGCCGTTCCGACGGCGCCCGCGACCGGCACGGTGCTCGACGTGAGCGCGGAGGGACGCACCGCGCGGGTTCCCGATCGCGCGACGATCCGCGCGGGAGTCGTCACCCAGGCCCCCACCGCGGCCGCGGCGCTGGCCGACAACGCCGGGCGGATGGCGCGGGTGCTGGCGGCGTTGAAGCGCGCGGGCGTCGCCGCGCGCGACATCGCCACCGCCTCCGTCGGGCTCCAGCCGCAATATCGCTACGGCGAGAACGTGCCGCCGCAGATCACCGGATATCAGGCGACCAACAGCGTCGCGGTGCGCTTTCGCGACGTGGCGAAGTCGGGCGCGATCCTCGACGCGCTGGTAGGCGAAGGCGCCAACCAGATCGACGGGCCCAATCTCTCGATCGGTGAACCCGACGCGGCGCTCGACGAAGCGCGCACCGATGCGGTCGCCAGGGCGCGCGCCCGCGCCGAGCTGTACGCCAAGGCCGCGGGCTTGCGCGTCGCGCGGATCGTCTCGATCGCGGAAAGCGGCGAAGCCGCGGACGGCCCGCCTCCGCCGATCGCTTTCATGCGCGCCGCGCAGCAGGAGGACGCCTCCACCCAGGTCGCCGCGGGCGAACGGGACGTCACCGTCCGCCTCTCGGTCCGCTTCCTGCTCCAGTAACGCGCAAAGGGCCGCCCGGCGTGCCGGACGGCCCTTGCTGCGTCTGCGTTGAAGCGATGCGCGGTTAGCGCACGCTGCCGCGACGGATCAGGTTGACGATCGCCAGCAGGATGATCGCGCCCAGCAGCGACACCAGGAACGACGTGATGTTCAGCGGCGCGTTGTTGATCGATCCGCCCGAGATGATCAGCCCGCCGATGAACGCGCCGACGATGCCGACGATGATGTTGAGGAAGATGCCCTGCTGCGCATCGGTCCGCATGATGATGCTGGCGAGCCAGCCGATCACGCCGCCGACGATGAGCCAGATAAGAAGATTGATCATTACGCGGTCCCTCCGTTTACCCCGCCGTACCGGACGGGCATGCGGCAAAGACTCGCGAAGCGGCACGATTGTTCCGGCCGCGTACCATCGTCTCTAGTGCAAATGCACCAATCAATACTTCTGCTGGCGCTCGTAGAGCGTCTTGTAATGCTGGATGCGGGTGACGCGCAGCCCGGGCATCCCCGACCGGTCGATCGCGCGCTGCCAGCCTGCGAACTCCTCCACCGTCAGGCCGTAGCGGTCGCAGACCTCGTCGACCGACAGCAGCCCGCCGTTGACCGCGGCGACCACCTCCGCCTTGCGGCGTACCACCCAGCGCGTCGTCTGCGGCGGCGGCAGCGAGTCGACGGTCAGCGGTTCGCCGAGCGGGCCGATGACCTGAGCGGGGCGGATCTTCTGGTTCTCGATCATGCGGTAAACCTCACGCGGGGCCTGCGCCCCTCCAACATTCCTGATGCGGACGGCTGTGGCCTCCGCCCCTTGAAGATCGGCTGAAACGCCGCGGTAAACGCCGTCTTCACTCTTCCGCCCTCCTCGCTTCGCCTTGCTGTCCGCCCTCGCCGTCGGGCCTCTCCTCCTTCGGCAAGCCCTCCTCGCACCACCTGGCGATCGCATCCGCGGTGGCGCCGTTGAAGGCTCCGTCCAACGGCGCGAACAGCCGCGGATCGGGCGCCCCGCGCGCGACTTCCGCCTGCGCCGCGGCGGTCGGGCTCGCCGCCTGCCGCGCCGCGATGCCGACCATCAGCACCGCCAGGTCGTGCGGCATCGCGACGGGTTCCGCGTCCGCATCGAAACGGGTGAAACTGAGGTCCAACGGCGACATCCTGGGCAGGCGGGCCGGGACCGTCCGGCGCTTGCCGCGTCTTACGCCCGCCGTGGTGAAGGCGGGGTAAAGCGCGCCGCAACGCTTCGTACACCGACCTTTCCGCCCGGCGGCGATGTGCCTATGTGGCACAGATGGACCTAGCCGACTTCCAGCTGAACCCGGGCGCGAGGCGCATCGTCGTCGCCATGTCGGGCGGGGTCGACAGCTCGGTGGTGGCGGCGCTGGCGCACGCCACCGGAGCGGAAACGATCGGCGTCACCCTGCAGCTCTATGACCACGGCGAGGCGACCGCGCGCGCGGGCGCGTGCTGCGGAACCCGCGACATCCGCGACGCGCGCGCGGTGTGCGACCGGCTGGGGATCGCGCATTACGTCTTTGACCATGAATCGAGCTTCCGCACGCAGGTGGTCGACGCCTTCGCCGACGATTACCTCGCGGGACGCACCCCGATCCCTTGCGTCCAGTGCAACATGGGGCCCAAGTTCACCGACCTGCTCGCGCTCGCCCGCGATCTCGGCGCGGATTGCCTGGCGACCGGCCATTACGTCCGCCGCGTCGAAGGGCCCGGCGGAGCCGAGCTCCACCGCGGCGTCGATCCCGCGCGCGACCAGAGTTACTTCCTGTTCGCGACGACGCCCGACCAGCTCGACTATCGTCGCTTCCCCTTGGGCGCGCTGCCTAAGCCGCGTGTGCGCGAAATCGCCGCCGAGCTGGGGCTGGGGGTCGCCGCCAAGCCCGACAGCCAGGAC
>SXHP01000267.1 GCA_005773165.1 Sphingomonadales bacterium
GAGCGCGCGGTGTGGAGGCGGCCTGCGACGGGGCCGATCGCGTCCGCCAGCCGCGCTTCGGTCTGCATGTGGATGTCTTCGAGCGCCAGATCCTCCGCGACGCCGTTCGCGTCGTAATCCGAAGCCACCGCATCGAGCCCCTGGGCGATCGCCGCCGCGTGCTCGGCCGACACGATCCCCGTCGCGCCGAGCATCGCGACATGCGCCCTGGACGCGCGCAGGTCCTGCCGCCACAGCCGCTTGTCGAAGGGGATGGACGCGTTTATCGCGCGCATGACGCTTGCGGGCCCCTCCGCGAAGCGCCCGCCCCACATCGTGTTGGAGGAGCCGCCAGTGCCTGGCATGTCGTCGCGCTCGCTGATCTGCTGTCTCCTGGCCGCCGGGCCGCCCGCCCTCCTGCTCGCCGGGTGCGATAGGAAATCGGATGCGCCCGCACAACAGCAGGCTTCGGCGAACGTCGCCGCCGCCGACGAGGTGACCGCGCAGCCGAAGGGCGCCGTGCCGGCGAAGGCCGGGATCGACCGCAGCCGGAAGGGCGAGGCCGCGCCTCCCGTCGCGTTCGAAGGTCCCGACGGCAAGCCCGCGACGCTCGCCGCGTTCGGGGGCGCGCCGGTGCTGGTCAATCTGTGGGCGACATGGTGCGCGCCTTGCGTCGCCGAACTGCCGACGCTCGACGCGCTGGGCCGATCGGGCAAGGTGCGGGTCGTGGCGGTGTCGCAGGACCTGGATCCGGCCAAGGTCGCGCCGTTCCTGTCGGCCCGCGGGCTTTCGCTGACCGCGTATCGCGATCCCAAGCTGGCGCTGAGCCTCGCTTATGGCGCGAACCTGCCGACGACGATCCTGTACGACGCCGCGGGGCGCGAAGTGTGGCGGATGACCGGCGGCTATGAGTGGAACACCCCCGCCGCCGCCGCGCTGATCGCCGAGGCGCGACGCTGAACCATTTCGGTCGCCGCGCGATTCAACCCTCGAACCCGCATTCGAGGATGATTCCATGCCCAAGCCCAGCACCGAAGCCCAGCCGCAGTACAAGGTCGAATATCGCGAGATCCAGCCGTACGGCACGCTGAAGACGCTGCCGATCGCGCTGGAGGACAATGCGCGCGCGCAGAGCGTCGCGATCCTCAATCAGGTGCTCGCCGACACGATGACGCTGCGCGACCTGTACAAGAAGCATCACTGGCAGATGTCGGGCGCGACCTTCTATCAGCTCCACCTGCTGCTTGATAAGCATTACGAGGAGCAGGCCGCGCTGGTCGACACGATCGCCGAGCGGATCATGGCGCTGGGCGGGATCAGCGTCGCGATGGCCCCCGATGTCGCCGACATGACCCGCATCCCCCGCCCGCCCAAGGGCCGCGAGGACGTGCCGACCCAGCTCGCCCGGCTGCTGGAGGCGCATGAGATCATCCTGCGGCAGGCGCACGAGGGCGCGGCGCAGGCGGACGAATCGGGCGACGACGGCACCAACGACCTGCTGGTCAGCGAGGTGATCCGCACCGGCGAGCCGCAGGTGTGGTTCCTGGCGGAGCACCTCGCCGAGACGACGCTGCTCCGGTCGGACAAATAGCCGCGCACGCTCCCGCGCGCGCGTGGCGCCCACGCCGCCTGCTGATCACCCGCGCCGCGCGGGGCTTCGCGCACGGGCTGGCGATGGCGGAGCGCGCGGCGGCGATGGGGGTCGAGGTGGTCGAGCTGCCCGGCGACCGGCTGGCCCTCGAGCTGCCCGACGATCCGCGCCGCGCCTATGCCGAGGCCAAGGCGACGCTCGCGGTGGTGGTCGCGCCGCCGTCCAAGCGCCGCTTCCAGCCGATCCCGCCCAGCGCCGACTGGCGGGTCGACCTGGCGCAGGGATGTCCGGCGCATTGCGCCTATTGCTATCTCGCGGGGTCGCTGTCCGGCCCGCCGATCACCCGCGCCTACGCCAACCTCGACGAGATCACCGCCGCGATTCCCGCCCACGTCGGCGAGGGCACGATCACCTCGCGCAGCGCCGCGCGGGCGCACGAGGGCACGACGTTCGAGGCGTCGTGCTACACCGATCCGCTCGCGATCGAGCCGATCACGGGATCGCTGGCGGCGCTGATCAGGTGGTTCGGCGACACCAACCTCGACGCGAGCCTGCGCTTCACCAGCAAGTTCGCGAACGTCGACACGCTGCTCCCCCTTTCGCACCGCGGCCGCACCCGGATGCGGGTGTCGCTAAACCCCGCCGCCTACGCCCGCTACGAGGGCGGCACGGCGCGGGTCGCCGACCGGCTCGTCGCGATGCGGCGGATGGCGGATGCGGGCTATCCGATCGGCCTGACGATCGCGCCGATCATCGCCGCGGAAGGATGGCGCGAGGCGTACGGCGGGCTGATCGCCGACGTCGCCGCGGCGCTCGACGGCGCGCGCGCGGTCGACCTGACGGTGGAGCTGATCACCCACCGCTTCACCGATACGTCCAAGGCGGTGCTCGACAGCTGGTATCCGGGATCCGGGCTCGACATGACGGGGGCGAACCGGGCGGAGAAGCGGACCAAGTTCGGAACGTCGAAGCAGGTGTACGATGCGGCGACGATGAAGGCGCTGAAGGCGTTCTTTTATGAGGCGATCGAGCGCGATTTGCCCGGAGCGCGGGTGCTGTACTGGACGTGAGCCCGGTCGTTGCCGCGATCCGCACTTCTGTTTCGTCACCCCGGACCTGTTCCGGGGTCCAGGTTGCTACAAGCAGCGGCATCGCAGATGGAGGGCTGGACCCCGGAACAAGTCCGGGGTGACGCAGGATTTGCGGCGCTATCCTGGCGTTAAACCCGCATCGGCATCAGCACGTACAGCGCCGCCGCCTTGTCGTTCTCGCGGATCAGCGTCGGGGCGGCGGCGTCGGCGAGGTGGACCTCCACCGTGTCGCCCTCGATCTGGCCGAGGATGTCCATCAGATAGCGGCTGTTGAAGCCGATCTCGAAGGGCATGGCGGCGTAATCGCCGGGGACTTCCTCCGCCGCGGTGCCGTTCTCGGGGCTGGTGACCGACAGGGTGATCCGGTCGCGGTCGAGCGCCATCTTGACCGCGCGGGTCTTCTCGGTCGCGATCGTCGAGACGCGGTCGACGCCCTCCATGAAGCCGCGCGGATCGAGCTTCAGGATCTTGTCGTTGCCGGTCGGGATGACGCGGCTGTGGTCGGGAAAGGTGCCGTCGATCAGCTTGGACGTCAGCACCGCGCGGCCCAGGTCGAAGCGGATCTTGGTGCCCGACAGCGACACGCCGACCGATCCGTCGACCTCGTCGAGCAGCTTGCGCAGTTCCGCCACGCATTTCCGCGGCACGATCACGTCGGGCATCGACTCCGCGCCTTCGGGGCGCGGCATCGTCACGCGCGCGAGGCGGTGGCCGTCGGTCGCCGCGGCTTTCAGCACCGGCGTCGTCCCCGCGCCGTCGGCGACGTGGAGGAAGATGCCGGTGAGGGA
>SXHP01000268.1 GCA_005773165.1 Sphingomonadales bacterium
AAAAGCGATAGCCGTCGCGCCCGGTCGCGCGCGATACTCCGACGCGCCAACAGCGTGGGAGAACGCCATGACCCGCTACCTGCTCCTGCCCTTCCTTTCACGCGGAGAGGACGCCGCCCTGCTCGCGCTCCGGGTCGGCACCGGCGCGTTCCTGGTCGACGGCGTGTGGGACAACATCGCCAGCGCCGCGCGCATGGCCGAATTCGCCGCCTTCCTGCGCGCGAACGGGTTCGCGGGCGCGGACGTCTGGGCCCCCTTCTCGGTCTGGACCCAGTTCGCCGCGGGGGTCCTGCTCGCGCTCGGCCTGCTCACCCGCTGGGCGGGGCTCGTCATAGCGATCACCTTTGCGGTCGCCTTGTGGATGGTCCACTGGGACCAGAGCCTGCGCGACTGGTGGCCCGCGCTCGCGCTCCTGCTGATCGGCGCTTATTGCGCCGCCCGCGGCGGCGGCCGCTACGCGCTCGACACGCTGCTGCGGTGACGGGCGGTCGGGCGAGAGCCCGCGATCACGCTCCCGGCGGCTTGGGCTTGGCCAGCCGCTCGGCCCAGCGCTCCAGCGCCGACGCCGCCGCCCCGATCGCGCGCGCGGCTTCGGGGGGCAGGTTAATCTGCGGCGTGTCGAACTTGGGCGCATAGGGCCCCTGCGGCGGCTCGGGCGGGACCGGCGGCACAGGGGGGACCGGCGGCACGGGGGGTACGGGCGGGGTCGGCGGAACCGGAGCCGCGCCCCGCGCCTCGCGCCCGCCGATCGCATCCGCCGCCGCGTTGAGCGCGCCCGCGATCATCTTGCGCCCCGCGGGCGAATTCACCTGCCCCAGCACCATCGCCGCGATCCCCGCCACCTGCGGGGGCACGTGGAACGCGGCCTCGTGCGACCGGTGACCGCCGCCCTCGCCGCTCTCATGCTTGTGCTTCTTCTTCTTGCCCATGACCGGCCCCTCGAACGTGCGTGTGCTATCAATATAAGACACGTCCGTCGAGGTGCAAACGCTCAGCGGCGGTCCGCGTCCCGTCTTGCCCCGTTTACCCCGGTCAAAGCAGGATGAAGTCGCTTTCGAACAGCGTGATCCGCCCGCTCAGCCGGAACGCCGCGTCCGCCAAGCCGTCGCCGTCCAGGTCGATCTGCACGGAGGCCGAGTTGCCCGCCGTATAGCGGAGCTCACCCGCCCCCGACCCGCTGAACGCCCCCGTCCCGATGAAGCTCAACGGCCCCAGCCCGGACAGGTCGATCCGGTCGCCCTGCGCCCGACTGAAGTCGCCGACCGTGTCGAGCGCCGATCCGGTCGCGAAGTCGGACAATTGCTCGAAGCGGAATGTATCCGCGCCCGCGCCGCCGGTCATCGCGTCTCGTCCCGCTCCGCCGACGATCAGGTCATCGCCGCCTCCCGCCGAGATCCGGTCGTCGCCCGCGCCGCCGAACAGCTCCTGCCGCCCAGCCGTACCGTAGAGTATGTCCGCGAACGCCGATCCGATCACGCGCTCGATGGAGCGGAACGTGTCCACGCCCTCGCCGGTCTCGCGCGGCTTCAGGTCGAGTCGGACGTTGACGCCCGCGGTCGCGTCGGCATAGCTGACGGTGTCGAACCCCTCGCCGCCGTCGAGCACGTCGTTGCCCGCGCCGCCGACGAGCAGGTCGTCACCCGCGCCGCCGATCAGCCGGTCGTCGCCGCCCAGCCCCCGGATCACGTCGTCCCCGGCGAGCCCGTCGATCGTGTTCGCCTCGCCATCGCCGTCGAGAACGTCATCGTCGGGGGTCGGGCCCGCCGGACCGGCGATACGCAGGATGTTGGAGCCGCCGCTCGTCTCCGCCAGGCGGAACGCGCCGCTGGCGATCGTCAGCTGTGCGTCGGCGACACCGTCGCCCGTCCTGTCCGCTTCCACAAAGGTCTGGCCCCCGCTGGACGTGTAACGATATTGCCCTGCGACGCCGGTGAAAGCGGCCGATCCGATGAAGGTCGGGGTGAAGGCTTCATTTAAGCGAACGGCGGTGAAGTTGATCACGTCGTCGGCGGTGAAGTCGGAGAGCGTTGCGCCGGTGCCGAGCGAACGAAAGCTCAGCGCCAGGAAGGCGTCGGCGCCGCCGCCTCCCTGCAACGTGTCGACTTCGCCCCCGTTGGTGATGAAGATGCGATCGGCTGCGGAGCCGCCGATCAGCGTTTCCGGTCTGAAGCCGCCCTCGAGTTCAACGGAGACGGCAAGCGAGGACCCATCGATGCTGATGGTCCCCGAAGACGAATTGATCGCGGAGACGATGAACCTCTCGGCGTTGCGCGCCGTGACGACAGCCGTTCCGCCCTGCAGAACGGTAAATGCGGCTCCGACGTTCGACAGCGTCGCGGCGCCCAACGTAGAATTTACCGTCAACTGCACCGTGTCGAACCCGCCACCGGCGTCGATCGTGCCTCTTCTCGTCGCGAGATTGTCGCTGAAAGCGGTACCGATGATGGTGTTCGCTCCGCTCCCAAGGAAAATCTGCGAGGCGCCCAGGAAGCCGCTCGCGTCGACTGTCGTGTCTCGATTGCTGAAATCCTGGACGAACAGATATTCGAAGCCGCTGAATGTCGTATCGAGCACGCCATTGCTGCTGGTCGCGCTGGTCGCCGTGAAGGTGTACGTCAGCGGCCCGGTGGGCTGGGTCGGGAACAAGCTCGGTTCCGACGCGAACACACGCAGCTGGTCGCCGTTGCTGTTGGAGAAGTTCGCCCCCCCGCTGACGGTGTCGGCGCCCGCGCTCAGATAGACCTGATCGTCGCCCGCTCCCGCAGTTACGGTGTCGTCGCCTGTCGTCCCCCGCAGCACGTCATTGCCGTCGGTCCCGTTCACCACTGCCATGCCGTCGTTCCCCGCTTAAGCGTTGATGATGCCCTCCGGGAGCCACGCCCCACGCGCGAAGCGTGGTCGCCCAAAGCGTCGGAAATGACCCGGACGGGTACGCCTACAATACGCGCATCACAGCGGCACAACGCGACGCGCTGCCGTGTGGTCACGATGGTAGCGGCCGCGCGAACAGCTTGCGAGTGGCAGAAACGTCCAACTCGAACCGCGACGCCCAAGCCCTAAGCCTCGCAACAGGCGCTTCCTCCCCCTATCTCCATCGCTCTGGCTTCCCGTTTAGAACAGAAGTAGAACTCCCTCCATGCTGACCCACATCTCCGTCCGCGGCGCGCGCGAGCACAATCTCAAGGGCGTCGATGTCGACAGTCCCCGCGACACGCTGACGGTGATCACCGGGCTGTCGGGTTCGGGCAAGTCGAGCCTCGCCTTCGACACGATCTATGCGGAGGGGCAGCGCC
>SXHP01000269.1 GCA_005773165.1 Sphingomonadales bacterium
GACGACACGCTCGCGCCGCCGGGCATGCACATCGACAGCCTGTTCTGCCAGCAATTCGCGCCCGAGCTGCCCGGCGGTCGAAGCTGGGACGATCACCGCTAGGAGGTGGCCGACCTCATCATCGACACCGTCACCGAACACGCGCCCAACTTCAAGGGCGCGGTCGTCGCGCGGCAGATCCACTCGCCGCTCGACCTCGAACGCAAGTTCGGGCTGATCGGCGGCGATATCTTCCACGGCACGATGGGTCTCGACCAGCTGTGGGCGGCGCGCCCGGTGCTAGGCCACGGCGACTACCGCGCGCCGATCCGGGGCCTGTACATGTGCGGCTCGGGAACGCACCCCGGCGGCGGGGTGACGGGCGCGCCGGGGCACAACGCCGCGCATGCGATCCTGAAAGATCGCAGCATGCTGGGTCGGCTTATGCGCCGCTGAGGGCGTCGACCTCGCGCAGGTCCGAACACCCGCTACTCGCGATCAATCGTCCCCTCCCCCGCCGCAGGCCGCAGCCAATACAACGGGACCGCGGTGAGCATCAGCACGATGCTGAGCAGCAGCGCCTCCACCCCCGATCCCCACAGCACCCATGCGCTGAAAGCGAGGCCCACAGCCGCCGCCGGCCGCGCGACCCGCAGAACGATCGCGGCCGCGCAAGCGCCCGCATACAGCCAGACGGTCGCCGCGGTGGTCAGTTGCAGCATGAAGGTCAGCACGCTCCCGAACGCGGGAGTCGCGCTCGACAGCACCAGCAGGCTGGCGAACCCGCTGGAGCACAGGATGGCGACCGTCGGCACGTCGCGCTCGCTGGTGCGGGCCAGAAAACGCGGCACCAGCCCGCTGCGCGCCATGCCCAGCGGCACTTCGCCCTGCATCAACACCCAGCCGTTGAGGCAGCCGATCGCCGCGATCGAAGCGAACGCGGCGATCACTAGACCCGCGCCGCGCCCCCAGAACGCCTCGACGAACATCGCGATCGGCGCATCCGACGCCGCGACCGCCCCCTCCGGCATCGAGAAGACCACGCCCACCGATATGACGACATACAGCAGCCCGGTCAGCGCCGTGCCGAACAGCGTCGCGCGCCAGATGTTGCGCGCCGGATCGCGCACGCGCTCGGCGGCGAGCGACGCCGCTTCGAACCCGACCAGCGGAAAGAAGGTGAGCGTCAGCGCGGTCGTCAGATCGGCCAGCCTGAACGGCGTATGCGGATGGACGGTGAAGCGCTGCGGATCGCCGAACGCCAGCGCGGCGAGGATCAGCACCACCGCGACCAGCGGCAGCAGCTTCAGCAACGTCGTCAGCACCTGAAACCGCCCCGCCCCCTTCGCCCCGCCCAGATTGAGCGCGGTCAGCGCCCAGATCAGCGTCGTCGCCCCGAGCGCCGTGGCGAGCGGCGTAGCGGTCAGCGCGGGGACGAAGCTCGCACCGTAACGCACCGCGGTCAGCGCGATGATTGCATTGGCCGAACAGATGCCGACCCAATAGCTCCACCCGACGAGCAGCCCCGGGAGCGGCCCGAGCGCTTCGCCGACGATCGCGATCGCTCCGGTCGCAGCGGGCCGTGCGGCGGCGAGCCGCGACAGGACGTACGCGAGTATCAGCGCTCCGGGGATCGCCATCGCCCACGCGGCGGTGCCCGTCCAGCCGTACGGCGCGAGCTGCGCAGGCTGGATGAACACGCCCGCGCCGATCATCCCGCCGACAACGAGCGCGGCGGCGGTCCACAGGCCGAACGGGCGTTGCGGCGCAGTCATGGCGTACACTCCCCGGACGGCAGGTGGATCACACATCGCGCGTGCTGGCAAACGGCTTGACCGCCGCGGGTCCCGCGTGGACACCCGCGGGCATGGCGACCGCCCCCACCCGCTACCCGCAACGCCTTCTCGATGCGGCGCTGGCGATGACCGACAACCGGCTGGAGATCGCCGAACCGCTGCTCCGCGATCACCTGAAGCGCGACCCCTTCGACGCGCGCGCAATCCGGATGCTCGCCGAACTCGCCGGGCGGATCGGGCGCTACCGCGATTCCGAGACGCTGCTCCGCCGTGCGCTGGAGCTCGCCCCCGGCTTCACCGCCGCGCGCGCCAACCTCGCGATCGTGCTCTACCGGCTCAACCGGCCCGTCGACGCGCTGGCGGAACTCGACCGCCTGCTCGCCGAGGAGCCCGAGCATCCCGGCCACGCCAACCTCAAGGCCGCAGCGCTCGGCCGCTTGGGCGGGTTCGAGGAAGCGATCGCGCTCTATGAAGGCGTGCTGCGTCAGGCCCCCGAGCAGCCCAAGGTGTGGATGAGCTATGGCCACATGCTCAAGACCGTCGGGCGTCAAACGGACGGAGTCGCCGCCTACCGCCGCGCGCTTGCGCTCAGGCCGGAGCTGGGGGAGGCATGGTGGAGCCTCGCCAACCTCAAGACCGTCAGCTTCGACGATTCCGACATCGCCGCAATGTCGTCCGCATTGACCCGCGACGTGTCCGACGAGGACCGCTTCCACCTCGACTTCGCGCTCGGCAAGGCGTGGGAAGACCGCCGCGATCCGACGCGCGCCTTCGACCATTATGCCGCGGGGAACGCGCTGCGCCGGACCAAGCTGGTCTACGACGCCGACGAGACCGAGCGCTTCGTGTCGGACAGCATCGCCGCCGCCACCCCGGCCTTTTTCGCGACACGCGAAGGCTGGGGTTGCCTCTCCCCCGACCCGATCTTCATCCTCGGTATGCCGCGTGCGGGCTCGACGTTGGTGGAGCAGATCCTCGCCAGCCATCCTCAAGTCGAGGGCACCACCGAACTGCCCGACCTGCCCGCGATCGCACGCCGAGTCGCCGATTACCCGAACGGCCTGGCCGCGCTCACCGCGGATCAGGCGCGCAGCATGGGCGAGGAGTACCTCCGCCGCGCCGCTGTCCAGCGCCGCACCGACCGCCCCTTCTTCATCGACAAGCTGCCCAACAATTGGGCGCACGCGCCGCTAATCCGGCTGATCCTGCCTAACGCCACGATCATCGACGCGCGCCGGGAGCCGCGGGCGTGCTGCTTCTCGAACTTCAAGCAGCATTTCGCGCGCGGTCAGGCGTTCAGCTACGCGCTCGACGACATGGGCCGCTATTATCGCGATTATGTGCGGCTGATGGCGCACGTCGACGCGGTTCAGCCCGGCGCGGTTCACCGCGTCATCCACGAAGCGCTGGTCGACGACGTGGAGGGCGAAGTGCGCCGCCTGCTCGCCGCGTGCCGCCTCCCCTTCGAATCCGCCTGCCTGCGCCCGCACGAGACCGAGCGCGCGGTCCGCACCGCCAGCTCCGAACAGGTCCGCCAACCGATCTTCCGCACCGGCAACGAGGCGTGGAAGCCGTTCGCCGACCGACTCGGGCCGCTCGTCGAGGCGCTCGGCGATGTCGTCGAAGCCTATCCCGTCGTTTCGCACGCGTGACAAAAATGCGACACAAGACCACGAAGTGATGGCGCGACGTGCGCTAGATTGACCTTTGTCACGCGCGCGAACAGCATCGGGTTCACATCGTGTCGTCGATCGGGGGTTCAGATGCACGCTTCTTACGGTCGTCCGCTGCTCGCCGCGCTTCTCGCCTCCGCCGCCTTCGTGTCGGCGCCGGTGCGGGCGCAGGACGCCGGCACCGCCAACGCGCCCACCGACGACACCAGCCGCTCCGCCTTTCAGGACGACATCGTCGTCACCGCGCAAAAGCGGGAGGAGAACGTCCAGGACGTGCCGATCAGCATCCAGGCGATCGGCACCCGACGGCTCGACCAGTTGAACGTCACCACCTTCAACGAATATACCCAGCTTCTCACCTCCGTCGCGTTCCAGACCGCGCAGCCCGGCGTCACCACCGTCTACATGCGCGGCGTCGCGAGCGGCGGCGACGGCAACCATTCGGGATCGCTGCCGTCGGTCGGCACCTATCTCGACGAACAGCCGGTGACGACGATCGGGGGGACGCTGGACGTCCACATCTACGACATTGCGCGGATCGAGAGTCTCGCCGGACCGCAGGGCACGCTTTACGGCGCATCCAGCCAGGCGGGCACGATCCGCATCATCACCAACAAGCCCGACAACGGCGGCTTCTACGGCCGCGTCGACGGCGAGGCGAACACGATCACCGACGGCGGCATGGGCGGCCGCGTGCAGGGCATGATCAACGCGCCGCTGATGGACCGCGTCGCGCTCCGCGTGGTCGGCTTCTACCAGCGCGACGGCGGCTATATCGACAACGTGCCCGGGACGCGCGCCTTCATCGGCGGGCTCACCGTCGACAACGACGATTTCGTCGAGGAGGATTACAACGACACCGAGACGTGGGGCGGCCGCGCCGCGCTCAAGATCGACCTCGACGACAGCTGGACCGCGACCCCCACCGTCATTTACCAGAAGCTCAAGAGCAACGGCAGCTACGCCTTCGACCCGCAGGTCGGCGACCTCGACGTCCAGCGCTTCTATCCCGAATACCGCCGCGACCGCTTCGTTCAGGCGGCGCTGACGATCGAGGGCAAGGTCGGCAATTGGGACCTGACCTATGCGGGCGCGTATCTCGATCGCAAGACCGCGCAATCGTCCGACTACACCGACTATTCGGAAGCGTACGACTCGCTCTACGCCTCGGTCGGCGGGCTCGCGGGCTATTTCTACTATCAGGACGCCGCCGGGAACACGATCGACCCGCGCCAGAACGTCATCGCGTCCGACCATTTCAAGAAGCTGAGCCAGGAGCTCCGCGTCGCCTCTCCGGCCGAAGACCGATTCCGCCTCGTCGCCGGGCTGTTCTACCAGCGGCAGAGCAATATTATTCACCAGGATTACCAGATCCCCAATCTGGGCCCGCAGGTCTCGGTCAACGGCTCGCCGGGCACGCTGTGGCTGACCCAGCAGAAGCGCGTCGACAAGGATTACGCGGCGTTCGGCGAGGCGAGCTTCGATCTCACGCCTCGGCTGACCGCGACCGCGGGCGCGCGCGCCTACATCTTCGACAATTCGCTGATCGGCTTCTTCGGCTTCGGCCGAAATCCGGGGATCGACCCCGCGGACGGCCGCCCGTTCACCGCGACCCCGTTCAACGCCGCTGGATCGTCGCGCACCGGCGTCGCCAGCTGCTTCCTGCGAGACGGCCGGACGCTGCGCGACGCCTTCCTCGGCGGCGGCGACACCGGCGCTTTGCTCCCCGCCTCGGTCGACGGCAGCTTCTGCACCAACCTCGCGACCTTTGCGAGCGGCAGGCTGTTCCCCAAGAAGACCGAAGGGCAAGGCGTCACCTACCGCGCCAATCTGACCTGGAAGCCGACCGACGACATCCTCCTGTACGGCACCTGGTCGCGCGGCTTCAGACCGGGCGGCATCAACCGCCGCGGCGACGTCGGACCCTATGCGGCCGACTTCCTGACCAACTACGAACTCGGCTGGAAGACGACCTTCGCGGACGGACGGCTGCGCGTGAACGGCGCGATCTATCAACAGGCATGGGACGCGTTTCAATTCTCGTTCCTGGGCGAGAACAGCTTCACCGTCATCCAGAACGGCCCCGACGCGCGAATCCGCGGCGTGGAGCTCGACGCCGCGCTGTCGGCCGGGCCGCTGACGCTGACCGCATCAGGCTCCTACACCGACGCCAGGACCCGCGACGACCTGTGCGCGACGCAGGTCTGCATCGGCGACGGCAGCGACATCCTGGCGCCCTCGGGCACCCGGCTGCCGATCACGCCGAAGTTCAAGGCGAGCGGCACCGCGCGCTATTCGGTGCCGATCGGCGCGGCGAAGGGCTTTGCGCAGCTCCTCGTCGCGCACCAGAGCTCCGCCTCTTCCGACATCCGCGTCGCCAAGGCCGCCGTGATCGGCCGCCTTGCCCCCTACACGATCGGCAATCTGTCGGTCGGCGCGGAGCTGACCAACTACACGTTCGAGGTGTTCGTCCAGAACCTGTGGGACGAACGCGCGCAGATCACCCGCTTCCAGCAATGCGGCGCGTGCGACCAGCGGCCGTACATCGTGCCGCTGACTCCCCGGACGATCGGAATACGGGCTGGCGCCAAGTTCTGACTGTCGATTGAGCGATCGGCTTGCAAGTAACGGAATCCATGTTCCCCGGCAGTTCAAGTATCGCGATTGGATCTAGGGGTAGTTACGTCAGCGTTACGCGGGTATAATTAACCATATCTTCCCGCTTCGCCCGACTTCATTGTTGTGCGCCGATCTATCGACGCCCCAAAGTGGCACATCGTCCCGGGCCGCCGCATATCTTTGCCGTTCTTGATTGATGAACAAACTATTAAGCCACCGGCCGTGAGCGGACGATACTCCGCTTGCGAGTTCAAGGGGGCTTTCGAGACATGGCGCTACAACCCGGAGTGCAGAATCCGATCAACGGAACCAACGGCAACGACGTCCTGATCGGAACGGATGCGGACGAACGCCTGATCGGCCGCGGGGGCGACGATTCGGCGAGCGGCCTGGGGGGTGACGACTCGCTCGACGGCGGACCCGGCGACGATATTCTCTACGGCGGGTCCGGCGACGACTGGCTGATCGGACGACGCGGCAGCGATCAGCTCCACGGTGGCAGCGGCGCGGACAGCTTTCGCTTCTATGGCGACGAATATGCCGACGGCGACGTCGACACGATCGCCGATCTGAACTTCGCCGACGGCGACGCGATCGTGCTCGGTCATTTCAGCGCCGGCACCTTTCTGGGCAGCGACATTCCCGGCGAGTTGAACTACACGCCGTCGCTCGGGCTGACCGGCGGCGGAGTGGACATCCTGGGCTGGGCGGGCCTGGTGCAGCTCGTTCTGAGCTCGCCGAACGTCGCGGCGGAGCAAGGCGTCGGCGACACGCTTCTGCTGCGGCTGACGAACGAAGGCGGCGCGATCGTCCAGACGATCGCGATCACCGGCGGCTGGCCCATCTACTCGTCCTACATCAACCAGGCGCCCGAGCCGTCGAACGATTCCGCCGCCGTCAACGAAGACGCAAACGTCCTCGGCAACGTGCTCGCGAACGATGCCGATCCCGACGGCGATACGCTGACGGTCGTCGCCGCAAAGGCGGCGGGCGGATCGGATCAGGCGGTTCCGGCAGACGGCGCGGCCGTCGTGGTCGGCGTGTACGGCACGGTGACGATCGCGGCGGACGGCAGCTACGCGTACACCGCTGACAGCGCCGCGACGCAGGCGCTCGCGGCTGGGGTCACGGTGCAGGAGGTGTTCACCTACACAGTCGTCGACCCGACCGGCGCCGCTGCGACCGCGACTCTCGTGATCGACGTCACCGGCGTTAACGACGCCGCCGTGATCGGCGGCGTGACGACAGGCGCGGTCGCCGAGGACGCGCAGCAGAGCGCGACCGGCACGCTGACCGTCGATGACGTCGACACGGGTGAGGCGAGCTTTCAGGCGGGCGTCACCGCGGGCGCCTACGGATCGCTGAGCCTCACGGCCGACGGCGTGTGGACCTATCAGCTCGACAACGCGGCGGCGCAGTCGCTCAAGGGCGGCGAAGTCGTCAACGACACCTTCACGGTCAAGTCGGCCGACGGCACGACCAAGAGCGTCACGATCGCGGTGACCGGCGCCAACGACGCCGCGTCGATCGCCGGCGGCGCCGCCGGAATGGTGGTGGAGGACGCGCAACAGACCGCGAGCGGCAAGCTGACGGTCGCGGACGCCGACGCGGGCGAGTCGGCGTTCCAGGCGGGCACGCTGGCCGGCAGCTACGGCAGCCTGGCCCTCGCCGCCGACGGCAACTGGACCTACACGCTGGACAACGCGGCGGTGCAGTTCCTGAAGTCCGGAGAGACGCGCGTCGACACGCTGATCGTCAAGAGCGTCGACGGCACCGCCAAATCGGTCGCAATCACGATCAAGGGGACCGCCGAAGCGGCGGTGATCGGCGGCTGCGACACCGGCACGGTCAGCGAGGATTGCGACTTCCTGGCGGCGGGCAAGCTGACGATCACCGACGCGGACGGGCCCGACTGTTTCGACGCGGGCGTCTACCGCGGCGCCTACGGCTATGTCCTGCTCGCCTCTGACGGCGGCTGGCTCTACGTCCTCAACCCGTTCGACAGCGGGCTCGACACGCTGAACGACGGGCAAAAGACGATCGACTCGGTCGTCATCAAGGCCGCGGACGGCACGACCCACGCGATCGACATCACCGTCAACGGGCAGAACGAATGCCCGACGCTCGCCAAGGCGTTCACAGAAACTGGCGATCTCAACGACAAGGACGGGTTCAAGACCGGCGCGGTCGGCTTCTCCTCGCTGTCGTCGAGCGCGCTCGGAAACGCCAACGCCGCGCACGGCACGACCGGCAACGACACGTTCGACGCCAAGGGCGGCAACGACACGCTGTACGGGTGGGCCGGGAACGATTGCCTGACCGGCAACACCGGCCACGACACGCTTTACGGCGGCACCGGCAACGATACGCTGTACGGCGGGGCGGACAACGACACGCTTTTCGGCGGTTCGGGCGCGGACCAGCTGTTCGGCGACGCGGGCAACGACATTCTGGTCGGCGGCTTCGGGGCCGACAGGCTGACCGGCGGCGGCGGAGCCGATACGTTCCGCTTCGTGAGCACGCGCGACACCGGCGACACGATCAGCGATTTCGTCCGCGGAACCGACAAGATCGATCTGTCGGCGTTCAAGGTCAACGGAGCGGATCACGAGTTCGACGCGCCGGTGAACGACGTGCGCTTCAGCGTCGGGCATGACCTGATCTGGTATTATGACGGAGCCAACACGATCGTGCTCGGCAACACGGACCTCGATCCGAACACCGCCGAATTCGTGCTGACGCTTGCCGGCCGGATCGATCTGCGAGCCAGCGACTTCATTCTTTGAACCGGTTTCGGGCGTTTATCGCCGGGGCGAGCGCGCACGGTGCCCCGCCCTCACCTGGCCGATCAGCGCCCGTCCAGCCCATGCCGGGCGGGCGCGTCCGTGAACACGACGGAGCTCCAATTCAGCGGGCCGACGACGGCGCTGCTCCCGCTCAGCGGGCACGGCGCAGGCGCAACTACACGCAAAAGTTATCGGCTGGAAAAATTGGAAATAATGAAAGCTCCAGATTGAACCAGGTGTGTAGACTCGATGCTTAAACACGGGCTAAGTATCTAACTCATTGAAGAACTGCGCTCTACCGGGGAGCAGCGCGGACGTCGTAGGAGTGGCGTACTAAAGACCAATGGGGGTTGCGAACTGCTGCGCAACGAAGGATCGGCGCCGGACGGCTCCGGTTAACGCCCCGTCATGTCTTTATCATCGTTCCATGGCCGCGTTGCCCCCACCATCAGATCTGGGGAGGAATGTATCATGGAAGTTCTCGCGAATCAGACCGAAGTCTCTGACGTTCAGGCGATGATTGTCAGCTCCGTGAACGAAGTTCTTCTCTACGATTCATCGGACAATCTGATCCGCAGCTATGCGACGATCGGCGAAGCCGTCGCGGACGCGGCGGACAACTACACCGTGGTGATCGGTGCGGGCGTCTACGAGGAGCAGGTGGTCGTCGACGGGATCGAGGGCCTGCGGATCGAGGCGGCCGCGGGGGCGGACGTGACGATCAAGGCGCCGTCGGTGGTCGAGGTCACCGGGCAGTCCGCCTATTACGGCGTCGCGGTTCGCGCGGTGGTCACGGTGCTCGGCGGCAGCGTCGATCTGGCGAACGTGACCGTGGACGGCAGCTTCGCGGGCGACACCACGCCGGGGAGCAACGGCGACGAGGTGACCGGCGTCGCCTATCTCGGCGCGGGCGGCGCGGTCGACAACGTCGCGATCAAGAACACCTCCAACAGCCAGGACCCGGCGCTGTTCGGTCTGCAGCACGGTTCGGGCCTGTTCGTCGACGGCACCGGAGCGAGCGGCGCGCCCTCGTTCTCCATGGCGAACAGCACGATCACCGATTTTCAGAAGACGGGTGCGCTGATCGTCGGCGTGACGCTCGACTTCCAGGACAACACCATCACCGGCATCGGCGCGACGGCGCTCACCGCGCAGAACGGGCTGCAGCTCGCGCGGGTCAGCGGCGTGGTCGACGGGAACACGATTAGCGGCATCGGCTATTCCGGCGGCACTTGGTATTCGTCGGCGATGATCGCGTACGAGCCGACCGGGCCGCTCGCGATTACGGGCAACGTCGTCACCGGCACCGGCGCCGCAGGGCATACCGCCGGGCTCGACCTGTCCGACGTGCAGGGCGTGGCGGTCGAGGTGAGCGGCAACAGCTTCGCGGACGTCGACTACGGCATCTACGCCTATACCTATGTCGGCGACGATCTCGGGCTCGACACCGCCCCCGTCTTCTCGGACAACACGTTCAGCGGCATCCTGATCGAAGGCATGCACGTCGCCCCCGAAGAGAGCGTCGGCGACGCGTTCGTGACGAGCAGCCCCTTTGCGGTCACCGGCACCAGCTTCACCGACCATCTTGCCGGATCGGCGGGCGACGACACGCTGAACGGCGGCGGCAGCGCCGACACGCTTGTCGGCAATGGCGGCGACGACACGCTGACCGGCGGGGCCGGCGACGACGCGCTCGACGGCGGCGACGGCGCGGACACCGCAGCCTATTCGGGCGCCGCGGCGATCGCGCAGGTCGCGAGCGGTTGGGAAGTGACCGACTCGGACGGGACCGACACGCTGACCGCGGTCGAGATCGTCGACGATTCGGCGACGGGCAGGACGCTGCTGGTCGGAGCGGGCGGGTTCGCGACCATTCAGGCGGCGATCGACGCCGCCGACCCCGGCGACACGATCCTGCTCGCGTCGGGCGTTTACGATGAGGCGATCGTCATCAACAAGGACGGGCTGACGATCGAGGGCGAGGGCGCGACGTTGCGCGGCGGCGTCTTCGATCTGTACGGGATCAGCGAGGGCGGCCTCTACGAATGGCTCACCGACCCCGCTTCCGGCGCGGGCACCGGCGGCGGAACGGGCGTCACGGTCGCAGCGGACGACGTGACGATCAACGGGCTCAAGATCAGCGGCTTCTACCACGGGTCTGAACTGGCGAACGGGACCGACGACCTGACGCTCAACGACGTCGCGTTCGTGTCGAACGTCAACGGTATGCTGAAGTCGACCAACGCGAGCGTCACCGGGCTCACCATCAACAACGGTGCGTTCGAGGACGGCTATGTCGGTCTTCTGGTCTACAAGACCGTGACGCCGGGCGACAGCGCGGTCGGCAACCTGTCGGACGTGCTGATCGACGGAACCCGCTTCGAGGAGCTCGCGCGCAAGGGCATCTATGCCGAAACGCTGAGCGACGCGCGGATCACCAACATCGTCATGGACACCGTCGGCCAATACGGTTCCGCGGCGGGTCTGGAGGGCGACGGAAACGGGACGTCGGGCGTCGGCATCAACCTCAATCTCAAGAACGGCGTCTATTCGAACATCGAGATCGACAATTTCGAGCTGACCGATGTCGGCGCGTCGAACAAGGAAGGCGCGGCGGCGTCGCACAAGAACGGCGGCGCGATCGTCATCACCGCACGCGACGACGGCGGCACCTACGGCCCGGCTCCGGCGAGCTTCACCGGCGCGGTCAACATCCACGACGGCGTGATACAAGGCGCGCTGTCCAGCGGCATTGTCGTGGGCGAGCCTGGGAGGGCGAACGCCGATCCCGACGTCACCGTCACCAACGTGACGGTCGCGGGCGAGCAGTTCGGCGCGCTGTTCGGCACCGTCGCCAACGAGGCGAACGGCGGCGCCCTCACCTTCAACGGCTCGGGCGCGGCGGACGTGATCGCGGCGAGCGGCAACACCGACGGCGTGGTGATCCTGAACGGGCTGGGCGGCGCCGACACGCTGACCGGCGGCGGCGCGGGCGACACGCTCGACGGCGGCGCGGACAACGACACGCTGACCGGCGGGCTGGGCGCGGACCAGCTGACCGGCGGCAGCGGCACCGATACGGCGGTCTTCTCCGGAGCGCGCAGCGGCTATACGCTGACCGAAACTCGCAACAGCGCGGGCATGGTCACCGCGGTCACCGGGGTGAGCGGCGCCGACGGCGGCGACACGCTGAGCAGCGTGGAGGTGCTGTCCTTCACCGGCGGCACGCTCGACCTCACCGACAAGGTGCAGCTGTTCGATGCAGCCGACACCCTCGTCGGCACCTTCGACACGATCCAGGCCGCGATCAACGCGGCGGATGCGGGCTACACCGTGCGCGCGGCGGCCGGCACCTATGTCGAGAACCTTGCGCTCAACAAGGCGGTGACGCTGGCGGGCGCCAACGTCGGCGTGGCCGGCACCGGCGTGCGCGGCGGCGAAACGATCATTCAGGGCGCGACCATCGTGTCCGCCGCGGCGACGATCGACGGCGTCCAGGTGCTCAACACCAGCGCGCCCAACGTCGGCTTCAACGGCGTCCGGGTGAACGGGCCGAGCGACGTCACGATCAAGAACAGCCTGTTCTACTCCAACGGACCGAACGGAAACGGTTCAACCGGCGACGACAAGGCGATCTATCTCACCGCTTCGGCCAGCGGGCAGATCACTATTACCGACAACCTCATCACCGGCGCAGCCACCGGCCGGTACAGCGACGCGAGCTGGAGCCGCGGCATCTGGTCCGACGGGTCGAGCTCGCCGCTGACGATCACCGGCAACACGATCGGCAACATCCGCAGCGGCATCAACATGGACGGCTACGTCGACGCGCGGGTCGACGTGTCGGGCAACAGCTTCGTGAATGCCGGCACCGGCGTCGCGCTCCAGAGCGCGACCGGCGCGGCGATCACCGGGATCAGCGGCAACACGTTCACCGACGTCGACACCGATTTCAACCTGAACGGGGTCGCGAACGGCGTCACGCTGGATCTCGGCGCGACCGGCAACGTCGGCGGCGGCGCGGGCGCATCGGCGACGCTGGCGGTCACCTCGGGTTCGGGCAACGACACGCTGACCGGCGGCAGCGGGGCCGACGCGCTGGCGGGCAATGTCGGCAACGACACGCTCACCGGCGGCGGCGGGAACGACACGCTGGTCGGCGGCGCGGGAATCGATACCGCCAAGTACGCGGGCGCGGCGACGATCGCCCAGACCGCGACCGGCTGGACCGTGACCGACGCGGGCGGCACCGACACGCTGGCGACGGTCGAGATCGTCGACGACGCGGCGGCGGGCAAGACGCTGCTCGTCGGCAAGGGCGGCTACACCACGATCCAGGCAGCAGTCGACGCCGCCGCCGCGGGCGACACCGTGCTGGTCGCGGGCGGAACCTATCGCGAGCAGGTGACGATCGCGGGCAAGGACGGATTGAAGCTGATCGGCCTGTCCGGCGCGAAGATCGAGGCTCCCGACGAAGGCAGCCTTGTCAACGCGGGCGGGCGCATCGCGCTGGTCAGCGTCACGTCGGACACCGTGACCGTTCAGGGCTTCGTCTTGGACGGGCGCGGCTTCGCGGCGACCAGCGCCAATAACGAAAGCTACAGCGCGGTCCTGTTCGACGGCGCGACCGGCGGCACGATCAGCGGCAACAGCGCTTCAGGCTTTGCGGAAGACGTCGGCAACGGGCTCGCGGCGGGCATCGTGCTCAGCGACTCGACCGGCGTGACGGTCGATGGGAACAACCTGACCGGCTTCGGCGATGATACGGCGAGCACCCCCGGCGTGTCGGACTACGGCCTGTCGATCAGCGGCGGCGGCGGCAACATCGTCACCAACAACAGCTTCACCGGTTTCGACAGCGGCATCGACGAATATGAAGCGGTGACGCAGAATTTCGTCACCAATTCGGGGACCGGCGCGAACACCTACGCCGCGATCAACTTCCAGAACCATTACGTCACCAACTACACGCTGACGACCGACGCGGTGTACTCGGGCACCGAAGGCGCGGACGTCTACGAAACGGGCTCGGGCGACGACACGCTCTCGGGCCTGGGCGGCGACGACTTCCTGATCGGCAACGAGGGCGACGACGTGCTCGACGGCGGCGACGGCGACGACGTGGGCTTCTATTACGGCGAACGCAGCGACGCGACGATCGGCACGACCACGGACGGCGCAGGTCGCGTGACGGGCTTCACCTCCGTCCAGACCGCCGACGGCACGGACACGCTGACGAATGTGGAGCAGGTCTGGTTCGAGGACGTGGAACTCGATTTGGCCGACTCGGTCCAGCTGTTCGAGAACGGCGAGCTGTCCGGCACCTTCGCCACCATTCAGGAAGCGATCAACGCGGCGTCCGACGGCGACACCATCCGCCTGGCCGCGGGCGCCTATGACGAAGACCTTTTGATCGACAAGGCGGTGACCATCCTCGGCGCGCAGACGGACGTCGCGGGCGTGTCCGGTACGCGGGACGCGGCGACGGGTGTCGGCGAGTCGACCATCATCGGCCGTAGCAAGATCACGACTTCGGGCGACGTCACGATCGACGGCGCGCGCTTCCTGAACGACGGCACGACCACCGGCGGCGGGGCGAGCAACCCGACGCTGCAGATCACGAATGCTGGCTCGGGCGGCACCAAGACGATCGAGAACAGCATCTTCTGGTCGACCGTGGCGGGCGGCGGCAGCGATGACCGCGCGCTTTCCACTCAGGTGCTGTCCAACACCGACATCGTCTTCGACGGCAATCTCGTCTCGGGCAGCAGCGTCGGCGGGTTCGGCACCGCGTCCTGGGGTCGGGGCATCTGGTTCGACGGCGGCAACGGCGTCGACCTGACCGTCACCGGCTCGCAGTTCACCAACGTGCGCACGGGCGTGAACTCCGACCTGACCGGCACCGCGACGCTGACGTCGAACAACAACGGCTTCAACACGGCGGGCACCGCGTACAGCATCGGCGTCGACAAGGACGGGTTCACCACCTCGGGCAACACGTTCGTCCAGGTGGGCGACGAGTTCAATCTGCGCACGCTGGGCGGCTTCTCGCTCGACCTGACCGGCGCGGTTACGGCGGCGAGCGGCGCTGCCGGCACCGACTTCGTCCGGGTATACGGCGGCGCGGGCAACGACAGCATCATCGGCTCGCAATTCGCCGACGTGCTCGACGACAACGCCGCGGGCAGCCCCTTCGAAAGCGACGCCACGGCGGACACCGACACTTTGGACGGTCGCGGCGGCAATGACATCCTGGTTGCTGAGAACGGCGACGATACGCTGATCGGCGGCGCGGGCGACGACCAGCTCAGCGGCGGCGCGGGAACGGACACCGCGGTCTTCTCGGGGCTGCGCTCGGAATATAGCTTTGGGGGCTCGACGTCGTCGACGGCGACGGTGACCGACGGCGTGGCGAACCGCGACGGGGTCGACTCGCTCTCGGGCATCGAGCAGGTTCGCTTCGGCGACGGCGCGGTGTTCTCGCTCGACGCGCTGGTGAACAACGTCGCGCCGGTGATCGGCGCGCTGTCCAGCAACACCGTCACCGAGAACGCCGTGAACGGAACCGTCGTGGGCACGGTCAGCGCGGCGGACGCCAACAGCACGGGCGGCGACAGCTTCACCTATTCGCTCAGCGACAATGCCGGCGGCCGTTTCGCGATCAACGCGACGACGGGCGAGATCACGGTCGCCGACGGATCGCTGCTCGACGCCGAGCAGGCGCAGCAGCACAGCGTCACCGTGGTGACGACCGACAGCGGCGGGCTGACCGACACGGAGGTCTTCACGATCAATGTCGGCGACGCGGACGAGTTCAACACCTCGCCCGTGACCGACGCCGACAACGCCGCGAACACGGTGGCGGAGAACGTCGCGGTCGGCACGGCGGTGGGCGTCACCGCCGACGCCTTCGACAGCGATGTGACGACCAGCGGCGTCACCTACAGCCTGGTCTCCAACCCGGGCGGGCTGTTCCAGATCGACTCGAGCACCGGCTTGGTCAGCACCGCGGCCGCGATCAACTTCGAGTCGGTCGGCGCAAGCCGCTCGATCACCGTCCGCGCCACAAGCCAGGATGGTTCGTTCAGCGAACAAGCGTTCACGATCGCGGTCACCAACGTCAACGAGGCCCCGGTCATCAGCTCGAACGGCGGCGGCGCGACCGCCAACGTCTCGGTCGACGAGGATACGCTGGCGGTCACCACCGTTCAGGCGGGCGATGTCGATGCCGGGGCGACGCTGACCTACGCGATCTCGGGCGGCGCGGACGCCGCGAAGTTCACCATCAACGCCGCGACCGGCGCGCTCAGCTTCCGCAACGCGCCGGATTTCGAGGCGCCGACCGACGTCGGCGGCGACAACGTCTACGACGTCGTGGTGCAGGTCAGCGACGGCACGCTCACCGACACGCAGGCGATCGCGGTCAGCGTGGCGGATTTCCGGGAGACGCAGACGATCATCCTCACCAGCGGCGTCGATAACTACACCGCGCCGTCCGACGACAATTACTTCGTCGACGCGCTGGCCGGGAACGACACGGTCACGACGAACGGCGGTCGCGACATCATCCGCGGCAACGCGGGCGACGACGTGATCTCCTCCGGAGCGAACGACGACATCATCACCTACAGCGGCACCAAGGACGGCTTCGACACCGTCGACGGCGGCGCGGGGACCAACGACCGTATCCACGCGCTCGCCAACAACACGATCATCGGGCTGAAGTCGGTGACCGGAGTGGAGACGATCTCGGCCAACGGTTATTCCGGCGTGAAGATCGTCGGCAGCGCCGTCACCGACACGCTCGACTTCTCGGGCGTCGAGCTGCTCAACATCGTGTCGATCGACGGCGCGGCCGGGAACGATACGATCAGGGGCTCGCAGGCCGACGACGTCATCATTGGCGGCGCAGGCGACGACGCGCTGTTCGGCAACGGCGGCAACGACACTTTCGTGCTGGCGTCCAAGTCCGGTCTCGACTCGATCGACGGCGGCGCGGGCGTGAACACGGTCCGCGCGGGCGCCGCCAACGCGGTGCTCACCTGGAGCAACATCGCCAACGTCCAGGCGGTGTCCAACGTCGCCTTCAACAATCCCGCGCTCGCCTATGACAACTTCCGCATCGCCGGCACGGCGCTCGCCGACACCATCAACCTCACCGGCGTCACGCTGACCGGCGTGGCGGCGATCGATGGCGGCTCCGGCGACGACACGATCACTGGATCGGCGGGCAACAACACGATCATCGGCGGCGCCGGCAACGACATGCTGGCGGGCGAAGGCGGCGACGACACCTTCCTGGTCGCGTCCAAGACCGGCAACGACAGCATCGACGGCGGCTCGGGCTATGACATCGTTCGCGCCACCTCCGATAACGTCCTGATCGGCTGGGGCCAGTTCACCGGCGTCGAGGAGCTTTCGGCCGGCGGTTTCGCCGGGGTCCGGCTGCTCGGAACCGCGGGGGCCGACGCGATCAACGTGTCCGGCTTCGTGCTCAACGGCATCGACGCGATCGACGGCGGCGCTGGCGACGACACGATCACGGGCAGCGCCAACAACGACCGGATCATCGGCGGCACGGGCAACGACACGCTGTTCGGAAACGCCGGCGACGACACCTTCCTGTTCGCATCGGGCGCGGGCAGCGACACGATCGACGGCGGGGCGGACTATGACACGATCGAGGTGACCGCGGCGAACGCCACGCTCACCTGGGGCAGCTTCACCAACATCGAGGCGATCTCCTCCGGCGGCTTCGCCAACGCCAAGATCGTCGGCACCGGCCTGAACGACGCCATCGATCTCTCCGCCTACACCCTGACCGGCATCGCATCGATCGACGGCGGCTCGGGGAACGACGTGATCACCGGCACCGACGGGGCGGACACGCTCATCGGCGGCAAGGGCAACGACACGATCGACGGCGGCGACGGCGACGACGTGTTCCTGTTCGCGTCGGGAGCCGGCACGGACACGATCATCGGCGGCGCGGGCATCGACACGGTCCGCGCCAGCGCCGCCAATACCTTGATCACCTGGGGAGCCTTCTCCGGGATCGAGGCGGTCTCGGGCGACAACTTCACGGGCGTGAAGATCGTCGGCACGACCGGCGCAGACACCATCGACCTGACCGGCGTCACCCTGACCAACATCGCCGCGATCGAGGGCGGCAAGGGCAACGACACGATCACCGGATCGGCCGGAGCCGACAGGATCGTGGGCGGCGCAGGGATGGACACGCTGCGCGGCGGCGGCGCTGCGGACGTGTTCGACTTCGACCTGCTGGCGGACAGCTACCGGACGACCATCGACACCGTCGCCGACTTCCAGCGCGGCCTGGACCGGATCGACCTGTCGACGATCGACGCCAACACGCAAGCCGCGGGCGATCAGGCTTTCGCCTTCATCGGCACCGCGGCGTTCAGCGGGGTGGCGGGTCAGCTCCGCTTCGAAGTGATCGCCGGGGGATTGCAGGTGTCGGTCGACGTCGACGGCAACGGCACCGCCGACATGGCGATCAAGCTCTCGGGCCTGGCGACCCTGGACGCGAGCGACTTCATCCTCTGATCGAGGGCGAAGCATGGGACGGGGCGCGCGACCAACCGGTCGTGCGCCCCGAGCCTATTCAGGACGTTCGCGGTCGAGCATCACCGCGCCGCGGCCAGCGCTGGCGCCCGAGCAGCGGCGACGAGCCGATCGCGTTGCGCCGTCGTTGCGACAATCGTTGCGGTTCGGCAGCGATCGGCGGCGATCTGCCCCTTCAGGTCCCAATCGGGCGCGGAACCGCACACCGCGCGGGCGGCCCGCGCGATCCGACGCTCGAGCTTCACGACATCCGCCGCGCGGCCTAGGTCGAGCCCGCGGGCGGACACGATCTGCGACGGGCGGGTCTGCGCGCCCACCGGCGCAACAAGGGCTCCGGCGGCGACCGCCGCCAGCACGATGCGCTTCAACATGGCTGTTCTCCGAAAAAGGCGCCGATGCGGCGGCGCTGAAGAGGCTGATACATCGGCCCGGCTCGGCCGACCCAACAGCGATATTGCGTGACCGTTCTGCAATCGTGCAGAACCCCGGCGTGCTCGATTGGGATGACCTCCGCTATTTCCTCGCGGTCGCCGACACCGGCAGCACCTTGTCCGCGGGTCGCGTCCTTAAAGTGTCGCAGACCACCGCCGCCCGGCGAATCGCTGGGTTGGAGCAGGCGCTCGCGCTGACGCTGTTCGATCGCCGCCCGTCGGGATATGCGCTGACCGCGGCCGGAGAGGCGCTTCTCCCGCAAGCCCGCGCGATGGCCGAGGCGGCCGAGCGGGTCGGCAATCTCGCCGACGCATACCGGCGCGAGGTGACCGGAGTCGTGCGCCTCACGACGGTCGACATCTTCGCGGTCACCATCCTCCAGCCGATCCTGCGCGATCTCCACGCCGCCCACCCGGCGATCGGTTTGGAGCTCGACACGTCCGACGCGCGGCGCGATCTGAGCGCGGAGGCCGATGTCGCGCTCCGGATGTGCGACCGCCCGGAGGGGGCCGGGCTTGTCGCGCGCCGCATCGCCGATGCGCGCTGGAGCGTCTACTGCAGCCGCGCCTACGCCGCCGAACACGGGCGGCCGACACGGCGCGCAGAACTCGGCGCGCACGCCTTCGTCGGCGGCGGCGACGAAGGCGTCTGGGCGGTCTACCGCGCGTGGCTCGCGGCGAACGGCCTGGAGAAGTCGGTGGTGATGCGGCACGGCTCCGCCAGCGGCCTGCTCGCCGCCGCGCGGGCTGGCATGGGGCTGGTCGTGCTGCCGTGCCTTGTGGCGGACCAGGAGCCGGACCTGCTTCGCTGCCTGCCGCCCGCGCGCGAAGCGCCGCACGGGTTGTGGCTGCTCACGCACGAACGGCTGCGCCACGCGCCGCGGATCCGGGTGGTGCTGGACATGCTGGCCGATCGGCTCGGCGCGCTGGCGCGCGCGGCGCCGGATTAGCCGCGGCTCACGCCGTCTTGCGCGCCCATTCCTTGTTGATGGCCAGCGCCGCCAGCGTGCACAGCACGCCCGACAGCAGATACAGGCCGACCGACCACAGGCCGAAGCGGCTCGCCAGAAACAGCGCGACGAGCGGCGCGAACCCGGCTCCCAGGAACCAGGCGGAATTGGCGACGATCGCCGCGCCGGTATAGCGATGATGCGGCTGAAAACGGTCGTTCACCACGCCCGACGACTGGCCGAACGCGAGCCCGAGCAACACGAAGCCCGCGAGCATGTAGACCACCTGCCCCAGCTCGCCCGCGCCCAGCAGCTGCGGCGCAAAGCCGCTGAACGCACCGATCAGAACGGCGGACACGCCGAGTACCGCGCGCCTGCCGACCTTGTCGGCGATCACGCCCGATCCGAGCATCGCGAGCACGCACACCATCGCGCCGAGCAACTCGATGACCAGGAAGCGCAGCGGCGGCTCGCCGGTGAACAACGTCACCCAGGACAACGGAAACACGGTGACCAGGTGGAGCAGAGCGAAGCTGGCGAGCGGTGCGAGCGCCCCCAGCAGGATCGTCCGCCATTCGGAGAACAAGGTCTCGAAGGGGGGTGACGGTTGCAGTTCGCGGGTCTCGAACAGCCGGGTGAACTCCGGCGTCGACACCAGGCGCAGCCGCGCGAACAATGCCACGACGTTGATCGCCAGCGCCACGTAGATCGGCTAGCGCCAGCCCCAGCTGAGGAAATCCTCGCGGCTCAGGATCGACAGGAAATAGGCGAACAGCCCCGCCGCCACGATCAGCCCCAGGGGCGAGCCGAGCTGCGGGATCATCGCATACCACCCCCGCCGCTCCTTGGGCGTGTTCAGCGTCAAGAGCGACGGCAGACCGTCCCACGTTCCGCCCAGCGCCACCCCCTGCCCCGTGCGGAACACCGCCAGCAGCACCGCGGACAAGGCGCCGACCTGCGCGTGCGACGGCAGCAGCGCGATCGCCATGGTCGATCCGCCCAGCAGGAACAGCGCGATCGTCAATTTGACTCCGCGGCCGTAATGGCGGTCGATCCATTGGAACAGCATCGTCCCGAACGGACGCCCCACCCATGCCAGCGGAAACAGCGCAAAGGCATAGAGCGTCGCGGTCAGCGGATCGGCGTAGGGGAACACCAGCGTCGGAAACACCAGCACCGATGCCAGCGCATAGACGAAGAAATCGAAGGACTCGCTCGTCCGCCCGACGATCACGCCGATCGCGATCTCGCCCGGCGCGACCCGGTGCTCGCGCGCGTTGACCAGCCGGGCGTCGCGCTCCAAAGGTGTCGAGGTCGACGCAGCGATGGGTGCCGTCATGCCGTCATGCTCCTGCGGGGCCGATCCCGCCACTTACCACACGATCCCGCCCGCCGCGACGCATGTCGCGCATACCGGCGGGTGTCACGGCTCCTCTGCCCGCAACCTCATGGGCGGGGCATTGGACAAAATGTCCAATGTAGCGCGGCGGCACGTCCGCCTAACGCCACAGACCATGCGTGATCACCTGCTCCCTGCCGGACGCCTCGCCCGCCTCCTTCCGCTCGCCGCCTGCGGGCTGCTCGCCGGGTGCGAGCGCGCGGTGCTCAACCCGGCGGGCGATGTCGCGCTTCAGCAGCGCAACCTGATCTACGCCTCGACCGCGCTGATGCTGCTGATCATCGTGCCGGTGCTGATCCTGATCGTGGTCTTCGCCTGGCATTACCGCAAGGGCAACGAACAGGCGACCTACGACCCGGACTTCGACCATTCCACTTCGCTTGAGCTGGTGATCTGGTCGGCCCCCCTGCTCATCATCATCGCGCTCGGCGCATCTTGCCATTGATGCTGACCTGCCCCTCGGCAATCAGGGCCTCCATCTCACGCCGCGAGCCCACCCCCGACTCCGCCAGCTTTTTGTGCAGGCGTTCGCCTGGCATTGACGCCGTCTTGACGGGTGC
>SXHP01000270.1 GCA_005773165.1 Sphingomonadales bacterium
CATGGGCGCGCGGCCGGACGAGCTGCGCGAGGTCGAGGCTCGCTCGACGGCGCGCGCCGCCGCGGTCGAGGCGTTGCGGGCCGCGATCGTCGCGGGCTGACGGGCGCGACCAGCGGACAGTTCGATAGCATCGAATGTTCCATTCGAAACTTGCGGCTTGTTGACATCGACTCGCCGCCGCATGGTGGGGCTATCCGCACCCGGAGGTGCCCCATGCGTGCCGCAGCCTCGTTCCCCCGCTCGATCCCCTTCGCCTCAGCCACGCTCGGTCAGAGCGACCGCATGGCGTTCCTGCGCAAGACCTACGCCCACCTCGGCGTCGCGCTGGTCGCGCTCGCGGTGTTCACCGGCGGCATGATGCGGTTCTTCCCCGAGACCAGCCTGGCGATGTCCCGGTGGGCGTTCGGCGGCACCTGGAACTGGCTGCTGGTGCTGGCGCTGTTCATGGGCGTCGGCTACGTCGGCGATCGCCTGGCGTGGTCACGATCGTCGCGCGCGCTGCAGTACCTGGGCTTGGGGGTCAGCGTGATCGCGCAGGCCCTGCTGCTGCAGCCGCTGTTGTGGGTCGCGATGCTCAAGCTGGGCGCGGTCGATGCCCAGGCGGTCATCCTGCAAGCGGTGACGATCACGCTGGCGATCTTCGTCGGGCTGACCTTGACGGTGTTCGTGACCCGCCGCGACTTCTCGTTCCTCCGCAGCGCCTTGATGGTGGGCAGCTTCGCCGCCCTCGGCATCATCGTGGCCTCGATGATCTTCGGCTTCAGCCTCGGGGCCGTGTTCGCCGGCGCCATGATCCTGCTGATGGCCGGCTACATCCTGTACCAGACCGGCCAGATCGCGCGGGACTTCCCGCCCACCGCGCACGTCGCCGCCGCGCTCTTGCTGTTCTCCACCATCGCGACGCTGTTCTGGTACGTGCTGCAGTTCCTGATGTCGTTCGGCCGCGACGAGTAGCAGGCAGCCGCGGCGATCGCGCAGCTCGCGGTAGGGACAGGATCTACCCCCCCAACACCTCGGAATCATGCAGCAATCTCGACGTGCTGCGTCGCAGAAAGGGACACTTACCCGGGTTGCAACCTATCGAGATTCAAGACGAATTCGCTGGCAAGATAGGCCAGCAAATCCGACGGGTTGACACCCAGGAGAGTGTCCCTTTGCGCGACGCACGACGTCAGAAATGCGCAATGATTCCAATTCTATGCGAGGTAGGATCCTGTCCCTGCTCCGACGGGTCAGAGCCGATGGCGCACCGTGGCCATTCCTGGTTAGATCGGTCGTGGCCCTGCCGTGACGCCGCGCCTGTTGTTCGTGGTCAACGAAGCCTGGTTCTTCGTGTCGCATCGACTCGAGCTCGCGCTCGGTGCGCAGCGCGCGGGCTACGACGTCCACGTCGCGACGCCGATGGCCGACGCGGTGGCCGAGATCGTGGCACACGGGCTCACGCATCACCCCATCCGCATGGGGCGGCGCAGCACCAACCCGCTCCGCGAACTGGCGTCGGTGCGCGATCTGTGGCGGCTGTACCGGAGGCTCCGTCCGGACGTCGTCCACCACGTCACCAGCAAGCCGGTCCTCTACGGCGGCGTCGTCGCCCGCCTCGCCAGCGTCCCCGGGGTGATCAGCGCAGTGACCGGGCTCGGTTACGTGTTCATCGGCAGCGACTGGCGCGCCCGCGCGCTGCGGCGCGTGATCGCGCCCGCCTACCGGGTCGCGCTGTCGCATCCGCGCGGCATCGTCATCGTGCAGAACCCGGACGATCGCAAGCTCCTGATCGAGCTGGGCGCGAGTGACGCCGAGCGCTCGCGGCTCATCAAGGGCGCCGGCGTGGACATGACGCAGTTCACGCCCCCCGAGACCGAGCGCGCCGACGGCGATCTGCGGGTCCTGCTGGCGTCGCGCATGCTGTGGGACAAGGGCATCGGCGAGTTCGTCGAAGCGGCGCGGGCGCTGCGCGCGCGCGGCGTGCGGGCGCGCTTCCTGCTCGCCGGCGGCACCGATCCGGGTAACCCCGCCGCCATCACCGAGGTTCAGCTGCGCGCCTGGACGCGCGAGGGGGTCGTCGAGTGGCTGGGCCATCGCCCGGACATGCCGGCGCTGCTCCGCGACGCCGACGTCGTGTGCCTGCCGTCGTATCGCGAGGGCCTGCCGCGCGTGCTCATCGAGGCCGCCGCGTGCGGGCGCCCGATCGTCACCACCGACGTGCCCGGCTGTCGCGAGGTCGTGGTCCACGGCGAGACCGGGCTCCTGGTGCCGGCGCGCGACGCCGAGGCGCTGGCGACCGCGCTCGAGCGCTTGCTCCGCGATCGGGCGCTGCGGCGCAGCATGGGGCTGCGGTCGCGCGCGATCGTCGAGAAGGAGTATTCGATGCAGCACGTGATCGAGGCGACCCTCGCGGCCTATCGCGACGTGCTGCGGGGAGCGGCGTGATGCGCATCGCGGTGACCGGCGCGCGCGGCTTCGTCGGGCGGACGCTGATGACCGCCCTGGCCGCGCGCGAGCTGGCCGCGGTCGGGCTGGTGCGGCGCGACCCCGGCGCCGCGCAGC
>SXHP01000271.1 GCA_005773165.1 Sphingomonadales bacterium
GGCGCGGCCTTGTCGATGCGTGCGGTCACCGGAAAGCCGATCAAGTTCTCTGGCACCGTCGAGAAGATGGACGCGCTGGAGGCGTTCCATCCCGAGCGCGTCGCAGGCCGGAGCCTGGGCATGGGCGACGTCGTGTCGCGGGTCGAGCGCGCCGCGGAGTCGATCCAGCAGGACGACGCCGAGCGGATGGCCGCCAAGATGGCGCAGGGCAAGTTCGACATGAACGACCTGCGCGCGCAGCTTCAGCAGATGACCCGCATGGGCGGCGTCGGCGCGCTTGCGGGCATGATCCCGGGGCTCAAGAAGGCGCAGGCCGCAATGGCGGGGGCGCCCGGCGGCGACAAGATGCTCGTCCATCTGGACGCGATGATCGGCTCGATGACGCTGAAGGAACGCGCCAAGCCCGAGCTGATCAACGCCAAGCGCAAGATCCGCATCGCCAAGGGTTCGGGCACCACGGTGCAGGAGGTCAACAAGCTTCTGAAGATGCACCAGGAAATGTCGACCATGATGAAGAAGCTGAAGAAGATGGGCGGCCTGAAGGGCATGATGGCGATGCTCGGCAAGAGCGGTCCGGGGGGCGGCATGGGCGGCCTCGGCAATGCGCTCGGCGGCGCCGGCATGGGCGACTTCATGAACAAGGCGGGGGGCGGGCTCCCCGGCTTAGGCGGCGGCGGTCAGCCCGCGCTGCCGCCCGGCTTCGAGAACCTCCTCAAGAAGAAATAGCGACCACTCACCGCCGCGCTCATCCGTCACCCCAGCGAACGCCGGGGTCTCATGGAAGGGAGCGGACCATCACAACATGATCCCAGCCTTCGCTGGGGTTACGGATTTGAAGAAGGAAGAAGTAAATGGCACTCAGCATTCGTCTGTCGCGCGGCGGCTCCAAGAAGCGTCCGTATTACCGCATCGTCGTCGCCGACGCGCGGTCCCCTCGCGACGGCAAGTTCATCGAGAAGATCGGCAACTACAACCCGCTGCTCGCCAAGGACGACGAGAAGCGCGTCCAGCTCGACGCCGACCGCGCCAAGCATTGGCTGGGCGTCGGCGCGCAGCCGACCGATCGTGTCGCCCGCTTCCTGGATGTGGCCGGCGTCAAGGAGCGGCCTGCGCGCAGCAACCCCAACAAGGGCAAGCCGGGCGAGAAGGCGACCGAGCGCGCCGAGGAGCGCGCCGAGAAGCTGAAGGCGCAGCAGGCGGAGGCCGAGACCCCCGCCGCGGAGAGCGAAACGGTCGCCGACGCTTCTGCCGAGCAGTAAGCATCGGAATGGGGTCGTCGTGCGTTTCCCGGGCGCCAAGCCCAGGAGCGCATGACGATGCCCGACCCCGAACTCCCAGACCCCAGGACCGCGCGCGATGACGACGAAGACGCCACCAACCAGGGCGTCTCGACCGCCGAGCCCGCCGAAGGCGCCGACGACGACCGCGCCCAAGGGTCGCCCGGCTGAGGGCGAGGATGCGGGCGACCTCGTTCTCGCGGTCGTGATCGGCGCGCACGGCATCGCGGGCGAGGTCCGCCTCAAGGTCTTCGCCGACGACTTCGCGGCCTTCAAGACGTTCAACGCCGGCGCGTTGACGCTCAAATCGGCGCGCACCGGCAGCAACGGAACGATCGCGCGCTTCGCCGAGATCGTCGACCGCACCGCCGCCGAGGCGCTCCGCGGCACCGAGCTCCGCGTCCCCCGCACCGCGCTGCCGCCGCTCGGCGAGGGCGAAGATTACCACGCCGACCTGATCGGCCTCCCCGCGGTCTCGACCGACGGCACGCCGCTCGGCCGTGTCGTCGCGGTGGAGAATTTCGGCGCAGGCGACGTGATCGAGATCGAGCGCGAGGGTGGCAAGCGCTTCATGGTGCCGATGAGCGCGGAAGCGGTGCCGGAGTGGAACAAGGAACGTCTGATCGTCGCCGCTCATTTCGTCGAATGGTGAAATGCGACGATTACGGCATCACCCACCTAACGGGTAGCACCATGAAGCGCTTCTTCGAGATGCTGAGATTGACAACGGGGACCTTAAAGTAGCGCATGATGGTCGCGCATGTCTGTTTGTCGAGCGACGGCACGCCGGACGTCTGCACCACCCGACAATCGTCGGGCGCGCCGCCAGGACCGAACCGAGTCAAGGTGATCACGCGACCCTGTTGATGGGTAAGTTCCGCCTCGCCTGGGTAGTGGGCGCGGTCGAACCATTTGACAAGCTGCGGCAGGTCCGAGGGCATGACCATTGCCGCCGGATCAGCGCCCCAATGGCGCAGCAGATCGTCGCCGCAGGTTGCAAGCGCAGCGAGCGCCCCCTTGATCGGGCCCAGCGCGACCGTGATCGCGGGTCGGCCGCCGGGATCGAAGGTGATCGTTTCGGCAGCCGCCAAGGTCTCCCAAAACGTCCTTGCGACTTCGAAGCGGTAGGCACGACGATCGCCGTCGGCGACGGGAGCGCTCAGCCAGAACACCGGCAACGGCTTGCCGCCAGGCGTCAGCATGATTGTCCCATGACCGGTTCGCAGCGCGGCTCCGCCATGCTTTGGCAGCACCAACGCCAAGTCTCCCGCCATCGACTGCGGGTACGGCTTGAAACCGAACACGACGGGCTTGGCGGGATCGCCGAACCCGCGCGACAATGTGCAGTTGCCGTCATTGTATTCGACAGACCATTTGCCGGTGGGCTGGAGCGTCTGAGCGGCGGCTGCGAGCAGCAGTGTCGGGAGCAAGGCGATCATGCGCTTATCTGCCCCCAGGGCAGTCGGCAGAGCAAGTATCTCACACTGTCGCACCAGCGCCTGTGAGTGTCACCGACGCAGCGGTCGTCGTTCGTCGAGCAGGTTGCGGATCGTCGTCGCGGCGACGCCGGCTTCGCCCATCGCGTGGCTGATCTGGTCGAGGCCCTTCACCACGTCGCCCGCCGCGAACAGACCGGGGACGGTCGTGCGCTGGTGATCGTCGACCTCCAGACACCCGTCGTCGCTCGCCCGCGCGCCCGCGGCGACCGCCAGTTCGGATCGGATGAACGATCCCATTGCGGGATAGACGCTGTCGAACGCCATGCGTCCCTGCGCCGTATCGAAGGCGATGCGGTCGCCTTCGATCGCCCAAGCGCCGCAGGGTCCGTCGACCCGCTTCACGCCGGCCTGATCCAATGCGTCGCAGCACGTCTCGTCCAGCTCCAGCCCGCCATGCGGGGCGATCAGCGTGACGTCGCGCGTGTAGCCGCGAAGGAACAGCGCTTCGCGCATGCCGTGATCGCCGTTGCCGACGAGGCCGACGCGCTTGTCGGTCACTTCATAGCCGTCGCAGATCGGGCAATAGCGGATCAGCCCGCGTGCGAGCGCCGGATCGTGCACCTCCGCGGGCATGTCCGGCCGCTTGTTGACCACCCCGGTCGCGAGCAGCACGGTGCGGGCGGGCCAGCGCGCATGTTCGGAATGGACGACGAACTCGTCGCCCGCGCGCTCGACCTCGGTGACCCGGACCGGCTCCAGCCGCGCGCCGTAAAGCTCCGCCTGGCGCAACATCCGCGCGAGCAGGTCCTTGCCCGCGATTCCTTCGGGATAGCCCGCATGATTGTGGGTGCACGGGATCAGCGCCGCGCGGCTCGACCCGCAATCGAACAGACGGATCGAAAGCCGGAACCGCGCGAGATAGATGGCGGCGGTCAGCCCGGCGGGCCCCGCCCCGATGATGATGCAATCGTCCATGCGGCGTGGGACGCGGGAGGGCAGGGCGGGGTTCCTTGCGCGAGCGCCGCCGCTATGTATATACCGAAGCTATATACGGAGGTGCGGCATGGTGCAGGATCATCGCACAAGGGTGTTCAAGACCGGCAATTCACTAGCCGTAAGGCTCCCACGATGGCTTGGGTTGGTCGAAGGCGACGAAGTCGTGATCGTTCCTCATGCCGATGGATCGTTGAGCGTGTGGAAAGCGGATCAGTCTCGAGCAGCATTCATGAGCTTGTACGGCAGCATGTCGCCCGGCTTCATGGCCGACGGCCGCGACAATTCAGATCAGGACGAGCGGGATTGGAGCGTTCCCGACAGCCCGGCGCGAGCGGCGTGAATGTACCTTCTGGACACCAACGCATGCCTGGACTTTCTTCTGGCTCGGCGTCCTCGAATTCTGCCGCGCATAGAGCGCGCGTTCGGCAGCCTGATCGTGTCAACCATATCTCTGGCGGAATTGCGGGTGGGTAATCGTGCGTCGGCGGATCCCGAGCACGATCAGCGGCAGATCGACCGGTTCATAAGCGGCGTTACCGTGAGGCACTTCGACGAACCCGCTGCGGTGGCCTATGGCATGATGATGCAAGCGATCGAAGTCAGGCGTACGAATTTTGACCAGCTGATCGCCGCTCATGCAATCGCGCTGGGAGCCACGCTCGTGACCAATAACGAGAATCACTTTGCCGACGTGCCCGGCCTGAGCGTTGAGAACTGGGCTTTGTGACCTTCCGCGCCACGATCCTAACCCTCTACCCCGACATGTTCCCCGGCCCGCTCGGCCTCGCGATCGCGGGGCGGGCGTTGCGGGAGGGCAGGTGGGCGCTCGAGGCGGTCAACATCCGCGACTTCGCGACCGACAGGCACCGCTCGGTCGACGACACGCCTGCGGGCGGCGGGGCGGGCATGGTGTTGCGCGCCGACGTGGTCGCAGCGGCGCTCGACGCGCAAGGCGGCGACCGCCCGGTCCTCGCCATGACGCCGCGGGGCAAGCCGCTCACCCAGGCGCGCGTCCGCGGCCTTGCTGGCGGAGACGGCGCGGTCATCCTCTGCGGTCGCTTCGAAGGCTTCGACGAGCGGCTGTTCGAGGCGCGCGCGGTCGAAGAGGTGTCGATCGGCGACTATGTGCGGGCCGGCGGCGCGATGGGGGCGCTGGTGCGGCTCGCCGCTTGCGTCCGGCTGCGTCCCGGCGTAATGGGCGCGGCGTCCAGCGGGGACGAGGAGAGCTTCGAAAGCGGCCTCCTGGAATATCCGCATTACACCCGACCACCCGAGTGGGAAGGGCGCACGATCCCCGAAGTGCTGCGATCGGGGGATCATGCGAGGATCGCGGCCTGGCGAAAGCACCAGGCCGAGACCGATACACGGCTAAGGCGGCCGGACCTTTGGGAGCGCCACATCGGCGCTCGGGTCGGCCGCCCTCTGGCGCGCGGCGACGAACGGGACTGAGAAGCAATGAACCTGATCCAGACGCTCGAAGCCGAGCAGATCGCCAAGCTGACCGCCAAGCGCGCGATCCCCGAATTTCGCGCGGGCGACACGCTGAAGGTCGGCGTGAAGGTCGTCGA
>SXHP01000272.1 GCA_005773165.1 Sphingomonadales bacterium
ACCGGGGCCATATTCACGCTTGTTGACCGGGCTCTTGGGGCGGCCCCAGATGTTTTCGCCCAACCGGCGGTCGAGCTTGTGCTTGGCGCTATGGCGCTTCGACATCGTGTATTCCTTGGCAAATTGCGGACAACGTTGGTCCCGGTCATCGCGCTGCTGGCTCCCTTGCAGAAGGGCAGGCCGCCTGCTTCACCGGGGTGCAGGGGCGTTTGCGAAGGCGGGCGCGTAGCCGCGGGGGTCGCCCGAGTCAAGCTGGACAGCCGGGCGGCGGCGCGCCACAGGCTTGCGCGATGACGATATGCGCGCCTGCCGACTGTTCGACGATGACCGACGTGCGTGCCGGGGTCGACCAGGTCGACCGCGAGCTGGTGGCGTTGCTGGCGCGGCGCTTCGGCTACATGGACGCCGCCGCGCGGATCAAGCCCGAGCGTTCGGCGGTGCGTGACGAGGCGCGCAAGGCGCAGGTGCTCGCCAATGTCCGCGCCGCGGCGCGGGGAGCGGGCGTGCCCGAGGCGGTGGCCGCCGATCTGTGGGAGCGGCTGGTCGAAGCGTCGATCGCGTACGAACTGGAGGCGTTCGACCGGCGCTGACCTCATCGCCGCGGTTTGGGCATCAGCGCGGAGAATACGCCGCGCAGGGTGCGGACTTCCTGGGCGGACCAGCCGGGCTTGGTGAGCAGGGTGCGCAGCGTCCGGCGGGTGGCGGGGGCGCGGTCCTCCGGGAAGTAGAAGTTGGCGGCCTCCAGCATCGCGTCGAGCTGCGCGATCATGCCGTCGAGCTCGAACTGCGATGCGGGTTCGGGCAGGTCGACCTCGGGCGGCTGGGCCAAGGCCTCGCCGCGCGACCATTCGTACGCGACGAGGATCACGGCCTGGGCGAGATTGAGACTGCCGAACTCGGGGTTGATCGGCACGGTGACGATCGTCCGGGCGAGCGCGACGTCATCGGTTTCGAGGCCGGATCGCTCGGGCCCGAACAGGAAGGCGCTGCGGCCAGGTACGGCGCGGACGTTGCGGATCGCTTCTTCGGGCGTGACCACGGGTTTGGTGACGCCGCGGCGGCGAACGGTGGTGGCGTAGACGTGCGCGCAGTCGGCGACCGCCTCGGCGACGGTGTCGTACACGCTCGCGCGTTCGAGGACGATGTCGGCGCCGGAGGCGGCGGGCCCTGCGCTGGGGTTGGGCCACCCGTCGCGGGGCGCGACGAGGCGGAGCTCGGTCAGCCCGAAATTGAGCATGGCGCGCGCGGCCTTGCCTATGTTCTCGCCGAGTTGAGGGCGGACGAGGACGATGAGGGGGGGTGAGTTGCTCATTCCTTTTTCCGGTCCATTCTCCCCCACCCGTTCGTCCCGAGTAGGCGTCGAGCTTGTCGAGATGCCGTATCGAGGAAAGTGGTCCGCGCGCTTCTTTGCCGCCTCGGACAAGGCGCTCCAATCGCTTTGGAACAGCGCCTCCTTCTTGGCGCGAGACCAGCCTCCGACCTGGGTTTCGGCTGTCATGGCTTCGATACGCGAAGGAAATTCCTGCGACCACATTAGCGTCACGGGCCGCCGCTTCTGTGTGTAGCCGGGAATCTCGCCTGCATTATGCTGGCCGATCCGACGTTCAAGATTATCCGTGTGGCCGGTGTAGTATTTTCCGTCCGAGCAGCGGACTATGTACGCCCAAAAGATCATCGCGCGGCTCTATCCCTCGATACGTCGTCTCGACAAGCTCGACGACACTCGGGACGAACGGGTAGGGGTAAGTTGCTCAATACGCGGCGTCTAAAAGGCTTCTTGAGGACTCGACAGGCTCGACGGCTACTCGGGACGAACGGAGGGCGAGAGAGGCTGTTCCGCCTCCACCGACCCCGCGAACGCCTCGAAATCCCTTGCTTCGCTGAAGTCGCGGTAGACGCTGGCGAAGCGGATGTACGCGACCGGGTCGAGCGCCTTCAACCCGTCCATCACCAGCTCGCCGATCCGCTTGGACGAGACCTCGTGCTCGCCCAGCGTCTCCAGCCGCCGCTGGATGCCGGAGACGAGCTTCTCCAGCCGGGCGGCGTCGATCGGCCGCTTGCGCGCCGCGATGCTGAGTGAGCGCAGCAGCTTGTCGCGTTCGAACGGCTCGCGGCGGTCGTTGCTCTTGAGCACGACCAGTTCGCGCAGCTGGATGCGCTCGAACGTGGTGAAGCGCGCGGCGCACCCCTCGCACTGACGCCGCCTGCGGATCGCCGCCCCGTCTTCGGTGGGGCGGCTGTCCTTTACCTGGCTGTCCTCATGCGCGCAGAACGGGCAGCGCATTCAGACCTTGTTGCGCTTGGAATAGGCGTAGGCGGCGCCCGCGAGCGCGCCGAAGATGGGGCCGACGATCGGCACGGGGATCGCGATCACCGCGCCCACAGCGCTGTATTTCGCCATCCGCTTGCCGAGGCCGGGAGTGTTCTTGATCTCGGACTGGATCTCTTCGATCTTCGACATGGGGGGTCATCCTTCGTAGATGGGGAAGCGGGCGCACAAGGCGCGCACCCGTTCGCGAACGTTCGCCTCGACCGCCGGGTCCCCATGCTCGCCCTTGCGCGCCAGGCCGTCGAGGACGTCGGCGACCATGTGGCCGATTTCGCGGAACTCGGCAGGGCCGAAGCCGCGGGTGGTGCCCGCGGGGGAGCCGACGCGGATGCCGCTGGTCTTGACCGGAGGGAGCGGATCGTTGGGGATGCCGTTCTTGGTGCAGGTGAGGCCGGCGCGCTCCAGCGCCTCGTCGGCGTCGCGGCCGGTGACGCCTAGGGGAGTCAGGTCGACGAGCGCCAGGTGGGTGTCGGTGCCGCCCGCGACGATGTTGGAGCCGCGCTCCTTCAAGGTCGCGGCGAGCACCTTGGCGTTCTCGACCACCGCGGCGATGTAGCGCTTGAAGTCGGGCTGGAGCGCTTCGCCGAACGCGACCGCCTTCGCGGCGATGCCGTGC
>SXHP01000273.1 GCA_005773165.1 Sphingomonadales bacterium
CGACACATTCACGCCGCGCAGGCCGGCGGCGACCAGCGGGCGGGCCAGCTCGGGCAGGCGGTGGCCGTTGGTGGTCATCACCAGCGCGCCGACCCGGGGCGCCAGCCGCGCGACCAGCTCGACGACGTGGGCGCTCGCTCGGCGACACCTCGACTCTCGCCGACCCCGCGGTGGTCGACGACCTCGTCGCGAACCGGGCCGCCTGATGGCCTCGGTCGCCATGCTCGGCGCAGGAGCCTTCGGCACCGCGGTCGGTGCGGTCCTCGCGCGCGCCGGGCACAAGGTCACCATGCTCTGCCGCACCGCGGAGCAGGAGCGCGCGATCCGCGAGACGGGCCAGAACGCGCGTTACTTCCCGGGCCAGCACCTCCCCGCGGGCATGACGACGACCACCGACTTCGCTGAAGTCGCCGCCGCCGACGCGCTGTTCCTCGCCTTCCCGGCCAAGGTGATGGACACCTACGCCGCGACGATCGCGCAAGCCCACCCCGACGCGCTCGTCGTCAATCTGGTCAAGGGCCTCCACCCCGAACATTTCACCTTCGCCGAACTGTTTAGGATGGTCGCGCCTCAGGTCCGATATACCGCGCTGAAGGGGCCAACCTTCGCCCGCCCGCTGTTCCTCGGCGAATGGTCCGGTCTGTCGTGCGGCGGCACTCCGAGCTGCGTCGACGCGGTCGTCGACCTCTTCCACAAAGCCCCGATCGTCTTCGACCGCACCGACAGCGCCGACGCGATCGACGTCGCGAGCGCGCTCAAGAACGTCTACGCCATCGCGCTCGGTCTGGTCGGCTCGACCGGACCGTCGGAGAACACCGTCTACATGGCGGCCACCCTCGTCATCCGCGAGCTCCGCACGATCATCTTGGGGCTGGGCTACGACGAGAGCGTTGTCACCAGCTTCGCAGGCGTCGGCGACACGCTGCTGACCGGCCTGTGCGACACCAGCCGCAACCGCACATTGGGCCTGATGATCGGCAAGGGCATCCCGCTCGACACCACCCGCTCCGACTTCCTCGCGGAGGGCGTCCGCGCGGTGGCGGCGATCGAGGCGCACCTGGAAGGGATCCATACCCCCGTCCTGCATACCGTGGCGGATGTGCTGGCCGGGAGGAAGCCGCCGACCGCAATCTTTGAGACGTTCGGTCTGCATTAGGCAAAGCGGGCAGCCGCCTCCACAAACCCTCCGTCACCCCGGTCTTGTTCCGGGGTCCAGGTGCGGCTGGGCGGGACGCTGGAGCCTCGATCCGCATCGCTCGCGGAACGCTGGACCCCGGAACAAGTCCGGGGTGACGTCGTCCTCGCGGACCCAGCGCCCGAGCGATCATTTCCCCTTCGGCACCACCTTCAGGGTCCAGTCCGTCTCCGGCCGCAGATACTTCGCCGCCGTCGCCTGCAAGCTCGCAGGCGTGATCGCGCGAATGTCCTCGCCCAGCCGCTCGGTCGCCGCGATCCGCCGCGGGTCGAATGCGCCGCCCGCCAGCTCGCGCAGCCAGAACTGGTTGCCCGACGACGCCCGAATCACCGCCTGCGTATAGGGCAGCATCGTCCGCTTGAACTCGTCCGCGTCGATCGGCCTGGCCGCCAGATCGGCAGCGATCTCGCGCGCCAGCCGGAAGAACAGCTCGACCTTGTCGGGCGAGACCTGCCCGATCGCCATCAACCGTCCGCCGCTCGCCAGCCCGGTCGGCCACTGGCTCTGCACCGACGGCGTATAGCTCGCCCCCGCCTCCGATCGCAGCCGGTCGAACAGCCGATCGCTGAACACCTGCGCGATGACGTCGAGCCGACGGCTTTCCGCCACCCCGTCCGCGCCGCCCCCGGTCGGCCAGGCGATCACCGCCGCCGCCTGATTGTCCGCGCCCTGGTGAGTCCGCACCACCGGCGTCGCGACATGAGCGGGAAAGCGCACCGGGGCCACCCGCGCATCCGGCGTCCGCGGCTTCAACGCCCCGAAGGTCTTGCCGATCGCCTCCACCGCCTGATCCGCGCCGACGTTGCCGAACACCGACACCTCGATCGGCCCCGACGCCAGCAGCGGCGCCCACAAGTCGCGAAACGCCTTGGGGCTGGTCCCCGTGATCTGCGCCCGCGACGGTGTCGTCCAGCGCGGATCGCCGTCGCGCAGCAGCCCCTCCAGATCGCGCGACAGCACCCCGTCGGGCGACTGGTCGTAGCCGTCATATCCCGCCAGCGCGACCGCCTTCGCCCGCGCCACCGGTGCCGGGTCCCACCGCGGCGCGACGAGCTTCGCCGCGAGGAGCTTCAGCTGATCCTCCAGATCGGCGGGCGAGGTCAGCGCCCCCAGCACGAAGGCGTCGTCGGTCACCCCGAAGTCGATCCCGATCCGCCGCCCCGCGACGAGTTGGTCGAGGTCGCCCTGGTCGAGCGTCCCCACCCCGCTCTGCACCAGCGCGAGCGGCCCCGCCCAGCTCGGCGTCGGCTTGTTCGCAGGCAGCGCGTTGTAGCCGCCGCCGAACCGCACCCGGACGTACACCCGCCCCGTCTCCGACGTGCTCGGGAAGATCAGCGCGCGCACGCCGTTGGAGAAGTTCACCTGCTCGATGTCGAGCTTGGCGTTGGGCGTCCGCGACACGACCGTCCCGGGCGCGCCGAGTGCGGGCAGTTGCGCGAAAGTGACCGCGCCTTGGGCCCGCCGCTTGCCCGCCAGCCCGGTCACGTCCGCTTTCAGCGCCGCCGCCAGCTTGGCGGTGACCGTCGGGTCGGGCGTGCGGACGTTCAGGATCGCGCGGGTCGCGTCGCCGTCGAAGATCTTTTTGGTCGAAGCGAGGATCGTCTCGGGCGTGAACATACTCTTCGCGCGCGCATCCTTCAGGATGTTGTACGACACCTCAGGCGTCGTCACCGTCTCGCGGATGTCGAGCGCCTCGCCCATGTCGTCGGCCTGCTTGGCCCCCGGCTCGACCCGCGAAGTCTCGACGCTGGTGCGCAGGATCGTGTCGAAGTCGGCGTACTCGCGGTCGACCTCCGCCGCGGTCGGCGCCTGCGCGATCGCGTCGGCGATCACCGCGCGCACGTCCTTCAGCGCCGCTTCCCAGCCGTCGCCGAGCGGCACGATGTTGACGCTGGTGACGTTGGCCGATCGAGACACGTCGTCGACCGACACCCCCGCCTGAATGAAGCTGCCCCCGCCCCGCGCCCGTTGCTCCAGACGGCGGCTGATCATTCGCGCCGCGAGCGTGTCGACCATCCGCTTCTGGTTGAACAGCACGGTGTCGTCCTGGTACCGCCACGGCCGGATCACCGCCATGGCGGCGAGCGTCGGCAGCCCCGGCTCGACCGAGACGCCCGACACCGGCTGAGAGGAATTGGGCTTGCCGAAATCGGGATCGGCCGGGTTCGCGCCCGCGCCCTTCCACCCGCCGAAGTTTTTGACGATCAACCGCGCGAACACCGCCGGGTCCATGTCGCCCGACACGACCACCACCGCGCGCTCGGGCCGGTACCAGCGGTCATGAAACGCGCGCACGCTCGCCGCAGTCGCCCCCTCCAGCGTCTTGACCGTGCCGATCGGCGACCGTTCCGCCAGCGGCTGCCCCGCGAAGAACACGCCGCGCATCGCGTCACCGAAGCGCACCTGCGGTCCCGGCTGCTCGCGCTGCTCGGCGAGCACCACCGGCCGCTCGGCGGCGACCGCGGCGTCGGTCAGCGCAGGCTTGGCCATCATCCCCGACAGGATCTTCATGCTCTCGTCGAGCCCCGCCTCGGTCGCCGAGGGCAGGTCGAGCTTGTAGGTCGTCGACACCGGCGTCGTCTGCGCATTCGAATCGGAGCCGAAGGTCGCGCCGAACCGCTGCCAGATGCGCTTGGCCTGGTTGTCGGGGACGTATTCGGAGCCGCGGAACGACAGATGCTCGATGAAGTGCGCAAAGCCGCGCTCGCTGTCCTGCTCATGGAGCGATCCCGCGTCGATGCGGACGCGCACCGCCACCTGCCCCGGCGGCACCCCGTTCCTGCGCACCGCGTAGCGCAGTCCGTTGGGCAGCGTCCCGAACCGCCAAGCGGGATCGCGGACGAGGTCGCTGCCCTTGTAGAGCCACGCCGACTGATCGACTCCCGGCAGCCCCGCGATCGGCTCTGCCGCGGCGGGCGCGGGCGCGGGCGCCGTCTGCTGCGCGACCGTCGGGCCGACCGCGACGACGAGGGAAAGGAGGAGCGAAGCGCCGAACGCGCGCTGGAAGGACGCCATTCACCCGCGATAGCGGTCTGCGACGCCGCCCGCCAGTGCGCGCGAGCGGCGGCTTGATCCCGCCCCCTCGGTACGCCACATGCGCCTCATGCTGATCGAGACCGAACCCACGCCCAACCCCGCGACGCTCAAGTTCCTCCCCGGCCGCGCCGTGATGGACTCCGGCACCCGCGACTTCGCGACTCCCGAAGAGGCGGAAGCGAGCCCGCTGGCCGAGGCGATCTTCGCGCTCGGCGACGTCACCGGCGTGTTCTTCGGGCGCGACTTCGTGTCGGTCACCGCCGCGCCCGGCGTCACCTGGCCCAGCCTTAAGCCCGACGTGCTGGCGATCCTTCACAACCATTTCGCCGCCAACATGCCGCTGTTCCGCGCGCAAGGAACCGCAGGATTCTCGGTCCCCGCCGACGACGTGATCGCGACCGACGACCCCGCCGACGCCGAGATCATCGCGCAGATCCGCGAGCTGATCGACACCCGCGTCCGCCCAGCGGTCGCGAACGACGGCGGCGACATCGTCTATCGCGGCTTCGACAAGGGCAAGGTCTACCTGCAGATGCAGGGCGCCTGCCAGGGCTGCCCTTCGTCGAGCGCGACGCTCAAGCAGGGCATCGAGCAGCTGCTCCGCCACTACGTCCCCGAGGTCACCGAAGTGAGGGCGGTTTGATGAAGCTCGATCAGGCGGCGCTCGACCGGCTGTTCCTCCAGGCGCGCTCCTACAACGGCTACACCGACGAGCCCGTGAGCGAGGCCGAGCTGCACGCGATCTGGGACCTGATGAAGATGGGGCCGACCTCGGCCAATCAGCTCCCGGCGCGGATGGTCTGGTGCGTGTCTGAGGAAGCGAAGGAAAAGCTGGCGGAAGCCTGCTCGGCGCAGAACGCCCCCAAGATCAGGAAGGCGCCGGTGTCGGTCGTGATCGGCATGGACACTGACTTTCACGAATACCTGCCCGAACTGTTCCCCCACACCGACGCCAAGGCCTGGTTCGACGGCAATCGCGAACTGCGCGAGGCGTCGGCGTTCCGCAACTCGTCGCTGCAGGGCGCGTATTTCATCATGGCCGCGCGCGCACTCGGACTCGATACTGGGCCGATGTCGGGGTTCGACGGCGGCAAGGTCGACGCGGCTTTCTTCGCCGACACGCCGTCGGTGCGGACGAATTTTATCTCGACCTTGGGCCACGGCGACCCCGCGACCATCTTCGACCGCCTGCCGCGCCCCGCGTTCGGGCGCTTCAACCGGGTCGCTTAGAGAAGAGCATGACACGTCGGACACTATTCCCGTTCGCCCTGAGCGAAGTCGAAGGGCACGCTTCCCCCAAGTGCTTCGACTTCGCTCAGCACGAACGAGGTGGATCGGTCCGGGCATGCTGCCACTAGCTTAGGTGCGCACCCTCGTCATCGATACTGCGACCGCGGCGTGCTCGGTCGCGCTGATCGAGAACGGCTTGGTCGTCGCGCGCATCCATGAGGTGCTCGATCGCGGTCACGCCGAGCGTCTCGTGCCGATGATCGCCGAGCTTCCCGGCGGCGGCCGCGCCCAGCGAATCGCGGTCGATTGCGGCCCCGGCAGCTTCACCGGGGTCCGGGTCGGCATCGCCGCGGCGCGCGGGCTGGCGCTCGGCTGGGGCGTGCCGGTGCACGGCTTTTCGTCGACCGCGCTGATCGCGGCTGCGGCCCTTGCGGCGCATCCTCGCCCGGCGCTTGCCGTCGTGCTCGAGGCGGGGCACGGTGAGGTCTTCATGCAATCCTTCGCGCCGACGCTGGAGACCCTGGCCCCGCTCGCCTCGCTGAAGCCGGAGGCGGCGATCGCCGCGATCGGCGGCTTGCCTGCGGTCGGCAACGGGGTTCACCGTGTTCTCGCGCTGAATCCGTCGCTCGACGCCGCCCCGGCGCTTCCGGACGCCGCCGACTGGCGTCTCCTCCCAGCAGACCTCGCCGCGCTGCCGCCGCGCCCGATCTACGGCCGCGCGCCAGACGCCAAGCCTGTCCCGCGCGGCGTCGAAGGGCTGCCGCAAAGCGCGACCGTCGCGTGATGGCGACCCGCACGATCCAGCTCCGCGCCGCCGACGCGCGCGATATAGACGCGGTCGACCGCGTCATGGCGGCCGCCTTCGACCCGCGTTTCGGCGAGGCGTGGACCCGGAACCAGGCGCTCGGCGTCCTTGCGATGCCCGGCGTCCGCCTCACGCTTGCGCTCGTCGACGACGCGCCTGCGGGCTTCGCCCTGGTCCGCGCGATCATGGACGAGGCCGAATTGCTCCTCCTCGCGGTCGATCCCGCGCGCCGTCGTCGGGGCATCGGCGCGGCGCTGCTCCGAGCTGTCGAAGCCGATTGCGCCGCGCGCGGCGTGCGCAGGCTTCATCTCGAGGTCCGCGCCGGCAACACCGCCGTACGCCTCTACGCCGCGCAGGGCTTCGCCCCCGTCGGCGAACGCCGCGGCTATTACCGCGGCCATACCGGCCAGACGTTCGACGCCCATACCTATGCGAAGGCGATGGCCTGACGTTACTGCGAGTCGATCGCCCTTTTCGCAACAAGGCGCACGCGCTACAGGGTTCCGGCAATCAGGGATCACGGAACTCATGGCGCGCAAGATCGATCTCGAAGCCCTCTGCAATCAGAAGGGTTTGCGCATCACCGAGCAGCGCCGCGTTATCGCGCGCATCCTGTCGGAGGCGGAGGATCATCCCGACGTCGAGAAGGTCTACGCCCGCGCCTCCGCGATCGATGCGGGCATCTCCATCGCCACCGTATACCGCACCGTCCGCCTGTTCGAGGAGGCTGGCATCCTCGACCGTCACGATTTCGGCGACGGCCGGGCGCGCTACGAGCCCGCACCCGAGGCGCACCACGATCATCTGATCGACGTCGAGACCGGCCGGGTCATCGAGTTCGTCGATCCCGAGCTCGAACAGCTTCAGAAGGCGATCGCGGAGAAGCTGGGCTTCCGCCTGGTCGATCACCGGATGGAGCTCTACGGCGTGTCGATCGACCGCAAGGGTTGAACGTCGTCGCCCGCATGCGCGTCGCCCTTCGCGTTGGCGCGATGGTCTTCGCCTTGCTCGCGGCGCTGCCTCTCCACGGGCTCTGGCGGCTGTTCCGCTTGCCGTCGCCCTGGCCGCGTCTGTTGCTGGGCTCGATCGGCCGCATCGCGGGCGCGCGGCGCCGCGTGGTCGGCACGCCGCTGCGCCGGGACGCGTTTTTCGTCGCCAACCACCAGAGCTGGCTCGACATCCTATTGCTCGCAGGGGCGACCGGCACCGCCTTCATCGCCAAGCGCGAACTCGAACGAACCCCGCTGATCGGCTGGCTGTGCAAGCTGAACCACACGGTCTTCGTCGATCGCGGCGACCGCAGCGCGATCGCGGACCAGATCGCCGACGTGAAGGCCGCGCTCGACGAAGGCTGGAGCGTCGCGATCTTTCCAGAGGGCACGACGGGCGACGGCGCCGGACTGCTCCCCTTCAAGGCCCCGCTCCTCTCCGCGCTGGACCCGGCGCCGCCGCGGGTCCGCGTTCAGCCGGTGTGGATTGACTATGGCCCGGCCCGCGACACCGCCTGGGTCGGCGAAGAGCCCGGCCTCCTCAATGTCAGGCGAGTCCTGTCGCGCCCGAACGGCTTCCCGGTCACGCTCCACATGCTGGAGCCGTTCGATCCCGCCGAGATCGGCAACCGCAAGGCGATCGCCGCCGAAGCGCGCCGCCGTATCGAGGCGGCGATGACGGCTTAACTGGCAGCGGCGCGGGCGCTATAGGCGCGCGGATGAAGCCTGCTCCCAAGACCTTTCACGTCAAGTCGTTCGGTTGCCAGATGAACGTCTACGACGGCGAGCGCATGGCCGAGCTGATGGGGGCTGAGGGCTTGGTCGCGGCCGACGCCGACGCCGCCGATCTGGTCGTCCTGAACACCTGCCACATCCGCGAGAAGGCGACCGAG
>SXHP01000274.1 GCA_005773165.1 Sphingomonadales bacterium
CGAGGATCTCTACTACCGCCTCAACACAGTCCAGGTGACGATTCCGCCGCTGCGCGAACGTGCGGGCGACATCCCCGCGCTCGCCCGCCACCTGCTCGCCCGCATCGCGCAGCAGCCCGGGCTCCGGCCCCTCGGCATCACCGACGACGCGCTCCAGCTGCTCGGCGGCTACGACTGGCCGGGCAACGTCCGCCAACTCCAGAACGCGCTCTTCCGCGCCGCGGTGCTGTGCGAAGGCGCGGCGCTCACCCGCGCCGACTTTCCCCAGATCGCCAGCCTCGGCGCGCGCCGCACCGCGCCGCACTCGTCGCCCACCGGCGGCGGAGTCACCCTGTTCAACCCCGACGGCAACATGCGCTGCCTGGAGGACATCGAAGCCGACGTCATCCGCCTCGCCATCGGCCACTACCGCGGCCGCATGACCGAAGTCGCGCGGCGGCTCGGAATCGGCCGGTCGACGCTCTATCGCAAGCTAGGCGAACTGGGCATCGACAACGCGGCGTGAGGCTCTTGGCCCTGCAGGCGGTTCGTAACGCTCGTATTGACTGCTGTAGATGGAGAACGAACCGGCTGCTCCGAAGCGCGAGACGGCCAAAGTCGTCAGTTCACAACCGGCCTTTTCACATCCCAGCCAACTTCCGCACAACGGCGCTGCTCACAAAGACCGCTGTCAATGACTTGCTTTCGAACCCATTTCACGCGGAGACGCGGGGTCCCCGGCTCGAATGCTACGAAGAGGCGGCCCGCTCTGCGAGGTAAAGCCGCCCACTGGGCAAGGTAGGTCTTGAGCATCGCCCGACCGACGGGTGCGCCGTTCCACAAGAAGTTACCATTGCGGGGAACACGAAGGGAGTAGCCGTTTAGAAAGCCGGTCGAGCGGTCGAGCGGAAGCCGTGCGGAACCGCTCGTTCCGTTACCAAGGCCCTGAATGGTGGCGTAGCTCGGCAATGCGAAACCGCACAACATCGTCGCCGCAGCTATACCAACATACCTCATCGGACCGCACTATATTCGACGTGCCGAACGTCCGCTAACGGGAAAGTCGAAGCAGACCCGCTATGGCCGGGTTTGGGCGCACGCCGCCCTTCGCTCTGTCCTACAACCCGCCTGCCGTGCCATCATCGCCGCGGCTCGACGTCAGCCGGGTCTCGCTCTTTCTCATCTACAGAAATGACATCAGCCGACGTGCGGCGAATTCCCGAGCGACGGTACGTGTTCCCCTTCGCCGGAGAGCGGCGCACCCTGTACGAAGCGACCTTTCGCCGACCTTTCAGTCACCCGAACCGCGTCACTCGCCTCTCCTTAGCCTCTCCTTCCGAGGCTCAATCCTCCGCCAGCGCCGCCGCCAGCAGGTCGCGGATCGCGCGCAGGCTTTCGAGCGCGCCGGGGGCCGCCATCACCGCCTCGCCGCCGAGCACCTGCTGGACCCCGCGCACGGTATAGCCTTCGCGGTTGAGCAAGTGATCAATCCGCCGGACCAGCGCGACGTCCTCTGCGCGGTAATAGCGGCGGTTGCCCGCGCGCTGCAGCGGGCGAAGCTGGGGAAAGCGCGTCTCCCAGTAACGGAGCACGTGCTGGGGCAGCCCCGTCTCGCGCGAAAGCTCCCCGATCGTCCGAAACGCCGCATCCGCCTTGAGCCCCGTCTTCCCTGGGGCGGGGGGGATGCTCACCCGGCGGCGACGATGCGCTCGCGCATCATCTGGCTCGCGCGGAAGGTCAGCACCCGCCGCGGCGCGATCGGCACCTCGACCCCGGGCTTGGGGTTGCGACCGACGCGCTCGCCCTTGTCGCGGAGCACGAACGTGCCGAAGCCCGAAATCTTGACGTTCTCGCCGCGCGACAGCGCCGCGCACATCTCGTGGAGGATCTGCTCGACGATCTTGCTCGATTCCGCGCGGGACAGGCCGATCTCCTTGTGGAGCGCCTCCGCCAGATCGGCACGGGTCAGTGTTCCCGCAACATCCATCACTTCGCTCCGTCGAGCCGTCGCCGAACCGGCGCTCCGTCCTTCGGTCCACATCCCCGCAACGTGCATCGCCTCGCTCCCCCCGCAGCAAGGCGCTGCTATCACAAGCAACCCCGCATCCGAAAGGACTTAATCGGCGCGGGGGCTCGTGTTAGATCCGGATCACCGCCGCGCCCCAGGTGAAGCCCCCGCCCATCGCCTCCAGCACGACGAGGTCGCCGCGCTTGATCCGCCCGTCGCGAGTGGCGACGTCGAGCGCGAGCGGCACGCTCGCCGCCGAGGTGTTGGCGTGCTGGTCGACGGTGACGACGACCTTGTCCGGGCTGAGCCCCAGCTTGCGCGCGGTCGCATCGAGGATGCGGGCGTTGGCCTGGTGCGGGACGACCCAGTCGACGTCGTCGCTGGTCAGCCCGGCGATCTCCAGGCTTTCCCCCATCACCGCGGACAGGTTGACGACCGCGTGGCGGAACACCTCGCGCCCCTTCATCCGGAGCTTGCCGACGGTGCCCGTCGTCGAGGGCCCGCCGTCGACATAAAGCAGGTCGTTGTGCCGGCCGTCGGCGTGAAGCCTGGTGGCGAGAATGCCGCGGTCCCCGTTCTCCGCGCCGCTCTCCGCCGCGGTGTCCCCACCGCTGGCGTCGTCGGCCCCACCCTCGCCGTCATCCTTGTCGTCGGGAATGACCCGGGCCACGGCCGACACCACATCGAGGTCGTCCAGCGACACGAGCTTGACCCCCTGCGCCGCGCGACCGGTGACGCGAATCTCGCTCACCTTGCTGCGGATGGCGATGCCCTGAC
>SXHP01000275.1 GCA_005773165.1 Sphingomonadales bacterium
ATCGAGGTGTTCGTGACGCGGATCAGGAAGAAACTGGGGCAGGATGTGATCACGACGATCCGCGGGCTGGGGTACTCGCTGGAAGACCCGGACGCGTAAATGCTGCCGCGATGGTCCGTACAGAGAGGCTAGGTAGATGCCGCCGCCCAGTCCGTCACCCCGGACTTGTTCCGGGGTCCAGAGCTCGGCGGGCGATGCGGATCGAGATCGGAGCACATCGATCGCGGCACGCTGGACCCCGGAACAAGTCCGGGGTGACGGCAGGTTTGAGGCAAGGCTCGTACTTTACTCGATCGTGCCGGCGTGACTGAAGCAACGCCTGTACCCGCCCGCACCACGGGCTCGCTCTCGCGCCGCATGATTCTGGTCGCGGCGCTGTGGATCACCGTGCTGCTCGCAGGCGGCGGCTTCGCGCTCGACCGGGTGTTGACCGCGGCGATCACCACCAATTTCGACGACAGCCTCGAATATGTCCTGCGCTCGCTGCTCAACTCGGCGGAGATCGGGCCCGAGGGCGAGGTGATCTTCAACCGCGAGCCCGCCGACCAGCGTTTCATCGAACCCTATTCCGGGCTCTACTGGCAGGTGTCGGCGAAGGGGCGCGAGGCGTTTCCGTCGCGGTCGCTGTGGGACCGGCAGCTCGCGTTCGGCGGGCCCCACGACGACCGCGGGGTCCACACCTATGACAGCGTCCAGTTCGGCGACGAGCGGCTCAGGGTGGTCGAGCGCGACGTGGTGCTGCCCCGGTCGCCGGTGCGCTGGCGGTTCCAGGTGGCGCAGACTCGCGACGGGCTGAACGAGCAGATCGACACGCTGCGGCGGACGCTGGTGCGGTCCTTCGCGCTGCTCGGGCTGGGTCTGATCGCGCTCGCGGCGCTCCAGACGCTCTACGGGCTGTGGCCGCTCCGGCGGGTGCGCGCGGAGATCGCGCGGATGCGCAGCGGCCAGTCGAACCGGGTCAGCACCGCGATGCCCGACGAGGTCGCGCCGATGGTCGAGGAGCTGAACGCGCTGATCGAGCATAACGAGCGGCAGGCGGAGGAAGCGCGGCGGCATGCGGGCAATCTGGCGCATGCGCTGAAAACTCCGCTGACCGTCATCATGAACGCCGCGACCGCCAACGCCGATGACCTGGCGGAGACGGTGGTGCGCGAGGCGCGGACGATGCGGCGGCAGGTCGATCACCACCTCGCCCGCGCCCGCGCGGTCGGGCGGCGCGGCTCGGCGCACAGCCGGGCGGAGGTGTGGCCGAGCCTCCAGTCGGTCGAGCGGGCGGTGGGCCGGCTCTATCGCCACGTCCGCATCGACGTGACCGGCCCCAAGGACTTGCAGGTCCATGTCGAGCGGCAGGACCTGGACGAGATGCTCGGCAACCTGATCGAGAACGCCGCCAAATACGGCGGCGGCAGCGTGTTCGTGACGGTGGCGGCGCAGGCCGGGTTCGTCGAGTTCCTGGTCGAGGACGACGGCGCGGGCATTCCCGCCGAAGAGCGGGTGCGCATCTTCGACCGGGGAGTCAGGCTCGACACCGGCAAGCCGGGGACGGGGCTGGGCCTGGCGATCGTCCGCGACGTGGCCGAGATCTACGAGGGCACGGTCGCGCTGGAGGAGAGCGAGGATCTGGGCGGGCTGCTGGTCCGGCTGCGGCTGCCCGCGGCGGGCTGACGGGCCTCGAACAGGGTCACGCCGCGCGATCGGCGGCGATGTCCCTCATCGCTTGCGCGGCGAGCGCGATGCTGCGCTTGCGGGCGTCATGGTCGTAGATCGCGCTGGCGATCATCACTTCGTCCACCCCGGTCCGTTCGACAAAGGCGGCGATCTCGCGGGCGACCTTGGCGGGGCCGCCGACTGCGGAGCAGGACAGGACATGGTTCAGGATCGCCGCGCCCTGGGCCCCCAGCGTCTCGCGATAGCCGGGCACGGGCGGCGGCAGCTTGCGCGGCGCACCGGTGCGCAGCGCGACGAACGCCTGCTGCTGCGACGAGGCGAGCAGCTCGGCCTCGGCGTCGGTGTCGGCGGCGAAGACGTTGAACCCCGCCATCGCATAAGGCCGCGCGAGCTTGGCGGAGGGGCGGAAGTCGCGCCGGTAGATCGCCAGCGCCTGATCGAGCGCGTCGGGAGCGAAGTGCGACGCGAAGGCGAAGGGCAGGCCGAGCGCCGCGGCGAGCTGCGCGCCGAACAGGCTGGAGCCCAGAATCCACATCTGCGGGTCCGCGCCGGCGCCCGGCGTCGCCACGATCCCCATCCGCCCGTCGTCCGCGAAGTAGCTTTGCAATTCAAGCACGTCCTGCGGAAAAGCGTCTGCGTCGGTCTCCAGCGTCCGCCGCATCGCGCGCGCGACCCGCTGGTCGGAGCCCGGCGCGCGGCCCAGCCCCAGATCGATCCGCCCGGGGAAGAGCGCATCGAGCGACCCGAACTGTACGGCTATGACGAGCGGCGCGTGGTTGGGCAGCATGATCCCGCCCGCGCCGACACGGATTGTGCGGGTCGCCGCGGCGACATGCGCGATGACGACCGCGGTCGCCGCGCTCGCGATCCCCGCCATGCCGGGATGCTCGGCGACCCAATAGCGGGTGTAGCCGTGCGCTTCGGCGTAGCGCGCGAGATCGGCGGCGTTGGCGAGCGCGGCGGCGACGGTGCCGCCTTCGACGACGGGGACGAGATCGAGGAGGGCGTAGGCGGTCATGGGGGAGAGGTGGGGTTCCTCGCTGCCGTTGTCACCCTCACCCTTCGCCGCCTTCGGCGTCTCTTCCCTCTCCCGGCGGGAGAGGGAGGGAGCGGCGAAGCCGCGGAAGGGTGAGGGTGACGGATCGCTTGTGGCAGCGGGTAGAGCCTACTAACGCCCCAGCATGCTCCCGGCGCTCGCCCATATCGACACCTGGATCTTCGATCTCGAAGACACGCTGTACCCGGCGCGCGCTGACCTGTTCGGGCGGATCGATCGGCGTATGACCGCCTTCGTGCAAGAGCTGCTCGGGGTCGACGCGCGAGAGGCGCACCGCATTCAGAAGGCGTATTTTCACGGGCACGGCACGACGCTGGCCGGGCTGATGGCCGAGCATGACGTCGATCCCCACGCGTTCCTCGCCTATGTCCACGACGTCGAGATGGACGTGCTGGAGGAGGACGCGCCGCTCGCCGCGGCGATCGCGCAATTGCCGGGGCGTAAATTGGTCTTCACCAACGGCGACAAGCCCTATGCGCTGCGCGTGCTCGACCGGCTGGGGCTGGGGGGAACGTTCGAGGCGGTCCACGATCTGCACGCAATGGACCTGGTGCCCAAACCGAACCCGCGCGCGTATCAGGGGCTGTGCGACGCCTATGACATCGATCCGGCGCGCGCGCTGTTCGTCGAGGACATGGCGCGCAATCTCGCGCCCGCCAAGGCGATCGGCATGACGACGGCGTGGATCGACAACGGCTCCGAACAGAGCCCCGACGCGGACCGCAGCTTCATCGACTACACCGTCCGCGACCTCGCGGGCTGGCTTCAGGACATCACGGAGGCGACATGACCGACCTGGCGGCAACGATCGACGCGGCGTGGGAGGATCGCGCTTCCCTCACCTTCGACACCGGCGGCGAGATCCGCGCGGCGGTCGACCGCGCGCTGGCGCTGCTCGATCGGGGCGAGGCGCGGGTGGCGGAGCCTGACGGAGCGGGGGGTTGGCGGGTCAATCAGTGGCTC
>SXHP01000276.1 GCA_005773165.1 Sphingomonadales bacterium
CTCCAGCTCCGCCAGTCGCAATCGCTGGAGAAGACGCCGCAGCTCCAGCAGGCGATCAAGCTGCTCGCGCTCAGCAACCTGGAGATCGAAGCGTTCATCGCCGAGGAGGTCGAGCGCAACCCGTTGCTCGAAGCGGCGAGCGAAGGCGAGGCCCCGCCCCGAGCGGAGCCGCCCGAGGAGCGCTCAGGCGCGGATGCGCTCATCGGCGGCGCGCCCGACGCCGCCGAGCCCGCGATGGACGTCGACTACGCCACCGAAAGCCACCAGCAGGACAGCGTCGCCGACGGCGGCGCGGCGCTTGACGGGCGCTTGAGCGTCTCGGCGAGCGGGGCGGGGGGCGAGGACCTGCCCGGGATCGACGACTTCGCAGGCTCCGACACCAGCCTCGCGGATCACCTCGCCGCGCAGGCGGGAACCGCGTTCGATCCGGCCGACCTGCCGATCGCGATCCACCTGATCGACCAGATCGACGAGGCGGGCTACCTCACCGTCGGGCTGCTAGAGGTCGCCGCCCGGCTGGGCGTGCCGCTCGCGCGGGTCGAGGCGGTGCTCGGCGTCGTCCAGACCTTCGACCCGACCGGGGTCGGCGCGCGCGACCTGGCGGAATGCCTCGCGCTGCAGGCGAAGGAGGCGGACCGCTACGATCCGTGCATGGCGAAGCTCATCGCCAACCTCGATCTGCTCGCGCGCGGCGATCTCGCGAGGCTCAAGCGGCTGTGCCACGTCGACGACGAGGACATGGCCGACATGATCCGCGAGCTGCGCGGCTACGATCCCAAGCCCGGCTGCCGCTACGGCGGCGAAACCGTACAGACGGTCGTCCCCGACCTGTTCGTCGCCAAGACGCGGGCGGGCTGGGCGATCGAGATCAACGCCGCGACCCTGCCCAAGGTGCTGATCAACCGCCGCTACTACCGCGAGCTCTCCGCGGGGCCGCAGGACAAGGCGTCCAAGGCCTGGCTCAACGACTGCCTCGCGGGGGCGAACTGGCTGGTCAAGGCGCTCGACCAGCGCCAGCGGACGATCATCAAGGTCGCGACCGAGATCGTGAAGCAGCAGGAGGCGTTCTTCCTGCACGGCGTCTCCGCGCTCCGCCCCTTGACGCTCGCCAGGGTCGCGGAGGCGATCGAGATGCACGAATCGACCGTCAGCCGCGTCACCAGCAACAAATATCTGAGCTGCGCGCGCGGGGTGTTCGAGCTCAAATACTTCTTCACCTCCGCGATCCAGTCGGCGGACGGCGGCGACGCGGTGTCGGCCGAAGCGGTCAAGAGCGCGATCCGCGCGCTGATCGCAGGCGAGGGCGCGAAGATCCTGTCCGACGACACGCTGGTCGAACTCTTGAACGCCAAGGGCTTCGACATCGCGCGGCGCACCGTCGCCAAATACCGCGAGGCGATGGGGATCGGCAGCTCGGTCCAGCGCCGCCGCGCGCGCCTGCTTGAGGCGTAAGGGTCAGCCGTAGGCGCGCCAGAAGAACACCGCGGTCGTCGCAGCGGTGACCAGGATCGTCCAGGCGCGCACCGCGCCCGCGGGCAGCCGCTTGCCGCCGTGCGCGCCCAGCCAGCCGCCGATAACGCCGCCGACCAGCATCGGCAGGCATGCGTCCCAGCGGATCAGTCCCGTCAGGATGAACACGATCGCCGCCGCGAAGTTCGCGACCGCGAGCATCAGCGTCCGCGGCGCGAACATCGTCCGGGGCGTCTCGCCCGCGAGCAGCCCGTAGGTCGCGGTCGTCATGATTCCGACCCCGCCGCCGAAATAGCCGCCATAGGTGCCGAGCAAGGCTTGCGCGACGAACAAGGTCGTCCGCCCGATCGTCACCCGCCCCTTAAGCCACTCGGACGCGCGCTTGCCGAACACGATCGCGACGAAAGCGACCAGCAGCAGCCACGGCACGATCAGGTCGAACGCCCGGGAGGGCGTCGCGACGAGCAACGCGCTCCCGACCAGCCCCGCCGCGAACGTCACTCCCGCGAGCGCGCGCACCGACACGCCCCCGACCGGCTGCAGTTCCCCCCGAAACGTCCACGCGCTCGCCGCCGCTCCCGGCATCAGCGCAAGGTTGGAGGTCGCGTTGGCGACGTTCGCGGGCGTCCCGATCGCGAGCAGCGCGGGCATGGTGGCGAACGTCCCGCCCCCGGCGAGCGCGTTCATCGCGCCGCCGACGAGGCCCGCGGCGAAGGCAAGGAGGGCAGGAGCGAGGTCAAGCATCGCCGGTCTCTTCCCGGCTGATCTACGCTTGTCGATAGATGTTTACGCTGCCCGCTGCCCACGCGCGGCGAGCTTCGCCACTTTGGCCCGAATCTCGGCAGGAGTATCGCCGGGCTGCACCTCAAGATAGCCGATCCCGGCACGGCGCAGGGCTTCACGCTTGATCGCATCGCGTGTGGCGGCGGGGCCGAGATGATGCCCGCTTCCCTGCAGCTCGACCGCATGCAGCGCTTGCCCATCTCCGCCGATGATCAGCAGATCGACTCGCTTCGAATTGACTGCTCGGAAGGCGTCCTCGTCCGGACTGCTCAGAATTTCGCCTAGACTGACCTGCGCCATGACGCGCCAGTCCGGCGCAGTCTCAGCGCACGCTTCATCAAGGACGCGAAGCAGCCGCGCCTCGCCTCGATTGAGCAGCCGCTGGCGGCGAAATGTCGCACGCTCCACCGCGCGCAACTGGGCCGCGGCATCGAATACATTTGCGGTCGGGGCTGGGAAGGGCGCGGGCGGCGTCGAAGTTCCCGTGCGCCTCTTGCGACCGAGAAGCATTTGAAAATCGGAGCGCTTGGGCCGCCTCCGCGACCGCCAACGCCAGCGATGAGACGCAGTCTGCAACCACGCGCCTGCGAGCACGGCGCCCGCTATCAGCAGCATACCGCGCCAACCACCTGTTGCCAGAGCGATGACGGGATCTGCGGCGCTGTCCATGCCAGCGCCCTACCGCATCTTGGCTAAGCAAAGGTGGCGGAAGCTATCCCGCCAGCGCCGCCGCTTCCCGGTCCATCTGCGCGCGCGATTTGCGCTCCGCCGCGGTCTTCAACTGCCCGCATGCCGCGTCGATGTCGCGGCCGCGGGGCGTTCGCACCGGCGCGGAGATGCCCGCTTCGAAGACGATGTCGGAGAACGCACGAATGCGCTCGGGCGTCGAGCATTGGTATGCCGCGCCCGGCCAAGGATTGAACGGGATCAGATTGACCTTCGCGGGCAGCTTGTACTTGCGCAGCAGCCGGACGAGCTCGCGCGCGTCCGCGTCCGAATCGTTCTTGTCGCGCAGCATGACATATTCAAACGTGATCCGCCGCGCGTTGTTCGCCCCCGGGTAGTCGGCGCACGCCTGAAGCAGCTCCTCGATCCCGTACTTGCGATTGAGCGGCACGATCTCGTCGCGCACGTCCTTGGTCACCGCATGGAGCGACACCGCGAGATTGACCCCGATCTCCTCGCCCGCGCGCGCCATCATCGGCACCACGCCGCTGGTCGACAGGGTGATCCGCCGCTTAGACAACGCGAGCCCGTCGCCGTCCATCACCAGCCGCAGCGCGTCGCGCACGGCGTCTAATTTGTAGAGCGGC
>SXHP01000277.1 GCA_005773165.1 Sphingomonadales bacterium
ATCGGCCATGTCGGCCCCGAGGCGGCCGAGGGCGGGCCGATCGCGCTGGTCGCGGACGGCGACCCGATCCGCATCGATGCGGAGGCCGGGACGATCGACCTGCTCGTCGCCGACGACGTGCTCACCGAACGGCGCAAGGCGTGGACGCCGCGGACCAACGATTACCAGTCGGGCGCGCTGTGGCGTTATGCCCGCAACGTCGGTCCAGCCTACAAGGGCGCGGTGACCCATCCCGGCGCGGCGGCGGAGCGCCATGTCTATGCGGACATCTAGCCTGCTGCTGCTCGCGCTGGCGGCATGCGGCGAGGCGAAGACCGATCCAGTCGCGCCCGCGCCGGTCCGGGACGACAGCCGCGTGCCGTGCGCCCGCGGCGACGCGCCGCTCGCCCCCACCTGCACCGTCGAGCGCGAGCGGCGTGAGGACGGCCTCGTGCTGACGGTGCGTCACGGCGACGGCGGTTTTCGCCGCCTGCTCGTCACCCGCGACGGCCGCGGCGTCGTCGCCGCCGACGGCGCCGTGCCCGCGCGCGTGACGATCGTCGACCCGGGCGCCATCGAGGTCGCGCTCGGCGACGACCGCTATCGCTTGCCCGCGACGGTCGGGAGCGCCAAAGCCGCGCGATGATCTTGCCAGAAGGCCAGCCGATCCTGACGGCGGCGCAGATGCGCGACGCCGAGGCGGCGTCCGGCCACACCACCGACGCGCTGATGGCGCGCGCAGGCGCCGCCGTCGCCGAGCAGGTCCGCCGTCTGGCGATGGGCGCGGAGGTGCTGATCGTCTGCGGGCCCGGCACCAACGGCGGCGACGGTTATGTCGCGGCGGCGGTCCTCAAGCGCAGCGGGGTTCCGGTCCGAGTCGCCGCGAGGGGCGAGCCCATGTCCGACGCCGCCCGGCGGGCCAGGGCAGGGTGGGACGGCCCCGTCGAGGCGCTCGCCGATGCGACGCCCGCGCCGGTTCTGGTCGACGCCCTGTTCGGCACGGGCCTGTCGCGCCCGCTCGACGGGACGACCGCCGCTGTCCTCCACCGTCTCCACGCCTCCGCTCGGCTGAGCATCGCGATCGACCTGCCGAGCGGAGCCGCGATCGACGACGGCGCGTGCCTGTCGGATGGTCCCGCCTTCGACCTGACGCTGGCGCTGGGCTGCCTCAAGCCCGCTCATCTCCTGCACCCCGCGGCTGGGAGATCGCGCGCGGTCCGCGTCCTCGACATCGGCGTATCCGCGGCGAGTGACGTCATGGCGTTGGGACGTCCCGGCATTCGGGCCCCGAGCGCGGCGGATCACAAATACACGCGCGGCCTCGTCGCGGTGGTCGCCGGGCGCATGCCGGGGGCCGCCGCGCTCGCCGCGATCGCCGCCGCGCGATCGGGCGCGGGCTACGTCCTTCTTCTGGGGAGCAGCACCGACCGGCTCCCGCATGCGATCGTCCGCCGTCGCTACTCGCCCGAAGCGCTCGCCGACGATCGGATCGGCGCGCTGCTGATCGGCCCTGGTCTCGGCCGCGACGAGGCGGCCGTCGCGAAGCTCGACGCCGCGCTCGCGTGCCCGCGTCCGCTGGTTCTGGACGGCGACGCGCTCCACCTGCTCGATTCCGACCGCCTGCGCGCGCGATCCGCCCCAACGATCCTAACGCCGCACGCGGGCGAGTTCGCGGAGCTGTTCGGCGAAGGGGCGGGCGGCAAGATCGTCCAAGCGCAAGCCGCCGCCCGGCGGACGGGCGCGACGATCGTCTACAAGGGGGCGGACACGGTCGTCGCGCGTCCCGACGGACAAGCCCGCGTCGCGTCCGCACCCACCTGGCTCTCCACCGCGGGAACCGGCGACACGCTCGCGGGCCTCGCCGCCGCGCTGCTCGCGGGCGAGCAGGACCCGTTCGCCACGGCCTCCGCCGCGGTCTGGCTCCATGCAGAGGCGGCGCGCCGTGCAGGTCCCGCGTTCATCGCCGACGATCTCGCCGACACCCTGCCGCAGGCGATCGCCGCATGTCTGTGATTGTCCGAGTCGCCGCGCGCGGGGAGGGGGTCACCGCCGACGGTCGCCATGCCGCCTTCGCCGCCCCCGGCGACACGCTGACCAAGGACGGCGCGGTGATCCCCGGGCCGCACCACCAAGCTCCGCCTTGCCGCCATTTCCCGCGCTGCGGCGGCTGCCAGCTTCAGCATATCGACGACGCGGCCTATGCTGCGTTCGTCACCGACCGGATCGCAGGCGCGCTCGCCGCGCAGGGTCTGGCCGCCCCCATCCGCGCTGTCGCGCTGTCACCCCCGCGCACCCGACGGCGCGCGACGCTCCACGCGGAGAAGGGCGGCCGCCTCGGCTTCGCGGAGGAGAAGAGCCACGCGATCGTCGACATCGCCGAGTGCCACATCCTCGCGCCAGAGCTGTTCGCGCTGGTCGCCCCGTTGCGCGGCCTCCTCCAGACGCTCGGGCTCAAGCGCCGCGCCGACGTTCACCTGACGCTGCTCGATCAAGGCGCGGACGTGCTCGTCACCGGCCTCAGCGCCGAAGGTCTGCGCGCGGCCGAAGCGATCACGCGCTTCTGCCTGGCGAACAACGTCGCGCGCTTCGCGGTCGACGACGGGCTCGGCCCGGAGACCCGCTGGGAACCCGACACCGCCACCGTCACGCTCGGCGGGGTCGCCGTGCCGTTCCCGCACGCCGCCTTCCTGCAGGCCACGCCCGAGGGCGAAGCCGCGCTGGTCGCCGCGGTCAGCGAAGCGACAGCAGGCGCGGGCGCCGTCGCCGACCTGTTCGCCGGGCTCGGCACCTTCGCGCTTGCGCTGCCCGCCAAGGTCTATGCCGCGGAGGGCGCGCGCGATGCGATCCTGTCGCTCAAGTCCGCCGCGAACCGAGCGGGCAAAGCGGTGTTCGCCGAGCACCGGGACCTCTACCGCCGCCCGCTCACCATTGCCGAGCTAGACCGGTTCGACGCGATCGTGATCGACCCGCCCCGCGCGGGCGCACGCGACCAGATGCCCGCGCTCGCGGCGACCGCCTGCAAGCGCCTTGCCTATGTTTCTTGCAATCCCAGCAGCTTCGCGCGCGATACTAAGATATTATGCGATGGCGGTTGGAACCTCGACTGGGTTCAGCCGGTCGGTCAGTTCCGCTGGTCGACCCATGTCGAGCTCGCCGCGCGCTTCTCGCGTCAGTAATCCGCGCGCACGAAAAACAGCCCGTCCGGCGGCGCGTTGAAGCCCAATCGCGCGCGATCGCGCGCAGCCAGGGCGTCCGCCACATCGGCGACCGACCACCGTCGCATCCCGACCAGCGCCAGGCACCCGACCATCGAGCGCACCTGATGGTGGAGGAACGACCGCGCCGATGCGCGCACCGTCACCACGTCGCCGTCCCGCGCCACGTCGAGCCGGTCGAGCGTCCGCACCGGATTGTCCGCCTGGCAATGCGCCGAGCGGAAGGTCGTGAAATCATGCCGCCCGACCAATGTGGCCGCCGCCCGCGCCATCGCCTCCGCATCGAGAACCTGAGGCGCCTGCCACGCCAGCCCGCGTTCCCACGTCAGCGGCGCGCGCCGGTTGACGATCCGGTATTCGTAATGCCGCGCGACGCACGAGAATCGCGCATGCCAGTCGTCGGGTACAGCCTCGCACGCCAGCACCGCCACCGGGTGCGGCCTCGCCCGCGCGTTGAGCGCCTCCATCAGCCGGAACGGCGCGATTCCCTTCGCCACATCGACATGCGCGCGCATCGCCAGCGCATGCACCCCCGCGTCGGTCCGCCCCGCCGCATGCACCGCCGCCCGCTCGCCGGTGACGGCGAACACCGCGTCCTCCAGTGCCTGCTGAACGCTGTTGCCGTGCGCCTGCCGCTGCCAGCCCACGAACGGCCGCCCGTCATATTCGATCGTCAGCGCAAACCGCGTCAAAGCCGCGTGCCCGCCGGGATCGGGAAGCCGCGCAGCAGCTCCTCGGCGGAGGTCACGCCGCGCCCGGCGCGCTGCACCAGCCCAGGGCGGATCGCGCCGTCGCCGCACGCGATCGTCAGGCGATCGTCGACGGTCTCGCCCGCGCCGCCGGGAAAGGTGAACGGCAGCACATCCGCCGCGATCACCTTGATCCGTTCGCCGTCGGCCTCGAACCAGGCGCCGGGCGCGGGCGTCATCGCGCGGATGCGGCGCTCCACTTCGACCGCGCTCGCCGCGAAGTCCAAACGCGCTTCCGCCTTGTCGATCTTGGCGGCATAGGTCACGCCGTCATTCGGTTGCGGAACAGCGGGATAGCGGTCGAGGTTCGCAAGCACCCGCACCATCAGCTCCGCACCGAGCGCCGCCAGTTCGGCCGTCAATTCGCCCGCGGTCTTGCCGTCGACGGATACGCGCCCCTCCAGCCGCACCGGCCCGGTGTCGAGCCCCGCCTCCATCTGCATGATCCCGACCCCGGTCTCCGCCTCGCCCGCCCGGATCGCACGGGGCACCGGTGCAGCCCCGCGCCAGCGCGGCAGCAGCGACCCGTGGACGTTGAGGCAGCCATGCACCGGCGCATCGAGCACCGCGCGCGGCAGGATCAGCCCGTATGCCGCGACCACGCCCACCTCTGGGTCAAGTGCCGCAAACGCGGCCTGAGCTTCCGCTCCCTTCAGCGACGCCGGCGAACGCACCGCGATCCCCAGCGCTTCCGCGCGCCGCTGAACCGGCGAGGGGACCAGCTCGCGCCCCCGCCGCCCGCCCGGACGGGGCGGCTGCGTATAGGCGGCGACCACATCGTGCCCCTCGGCGACCAGCGCATCCAGCGTCGGCACCGCGAAATTGGGGGTTCCCATGAAGACGATCCGCATGGGTGGCGTCTCCCCGCTGGCGCGGCGCTGCGCAACCCCCTATCTGTTCCGTGTATGGCATCCCCCGAGATCGAGGCGTTGACCCAGGCGCTCGCGCGTCTGCCCGGCCTCGGCCCCCGTTCGGCGCGTCGCGCGGTTCTCCACCTCCTTAAGAAGCGGGAGGCCGCGCTCGGGCCGTTGCTGTCCGCGCTCGCCGCAGTCGACGAGCGGCTTCAGACCTGCGCCCAGTGCGGCAACGTCGACACCGCGAACCCGTGCGGCGTCTGCGCCGACCCGCGTCGCGACGCGCGCGCGCTCTGTGTGGTGGAGGAGGTCGCCGATCTCTGGGCGCTCGACCGCTCGCGGCTGTTTCCCGGTCGCTTTCATGTGCTTGGCGGCCGTCTCTCGGCCTTGGAGGGAATACGTCCCGAAGACCTTTCGATCGATTCGCTGGTCCGCCGGGTCGAGGCGGGCGGGGTCGACGAGGTCGTCCTCGCGATGAACGCGACGCTGGAGGGCCAGACCACCGCGCATTACGTCGCCGAGCGGATCGAGCGCTTTCCCGTGCGCATCACCCAACTCGCCCACGGGCTTCCGGTCGGCGGCGAGCTCGACTATCTCGACGAGGGCACGCTGGCGCAGGCGCTCCGCGCGCGCCGTCCGGTTGCTTGATTTAATGGATCAGCGCGAATAGCGCGAACCGCATGGCCGTTCTCCCCATCGTCGAAGTCCCCGATCCGCGCCTGCGCCTCGTCTCCAAACCCGTCGATCAGGTCGACGACGACATCCGGTGCCTGGTCGCCGACATGACCGAAACCATGTACGCCGCGCACGGCATCGGCCTCGCCGCGATCCAGGTCGGCGTCGACAAGCGCGTCGTCGTGATCGACTTGCAGGCCGAGGAAGGCGAGGACGGCAAGCCGATCCGCAACCCCCAGGCCTATATCAATCCGGAGATACTTTCGGTCAGCGAAGAGGTCTCGACCTACAACGAGGGGTGCCTGTCTATCCCCGAGCAATATGCCGAGGTCGAGCGCCCGGCGCGCTGCCGGGTCCGCTGGCTCGACACGGATGGCGGCTCCCGCGAGGAGGACCTCGACGGCCTGCTCGCGACGTGCATGCAGCACGAGATCGACCACTGCGACGGGGTGCTGTTCATCGACCACGTGTCGCGGCTGAAGCGCGAGATGCTGCTGCGTAAACTCGCCAAGCAGCGCAAGGCGGCCTGACGCCGCCGCATTTTCCGGCTGTCCTACGGCGAACGTTCCGGCTACGTTCCGGCGCATGACGGAACTCATTCTCGCCGGCGTCGGCGCTCTCCTCGTCGGTCTGCTGATCGGCTGGCTCGTTGCAGGCCGCCAGGGCGCGGCGCTATCGGCCGAACTCGCCGCGACCCAGGCGCGCGCCGCCGACGCCGATATCGTGCGGCGTGCGCGCGACGAGGTTGAACGCGAGCGCAACGAGAGCCTGCGCGAGGTCGCCGCGCTGACCGCGCGGCTGGAGGGCCGCGACGAGGAATTGCAGGCGCTCCGGTCCGCGAATGATCGCGACTTGCATAAACTTCGGCAACTTTCGACCGAGCTCGCTGACCTCAAGGCGCGCGGCGAGGAGCGAGATCAGGCGCATGCGCGCGCGCTCCAGGATATGCACCAACGGTTCGACGCCGCTGCCACGAAGGCGCTCGAATCGGCGCAAACCCAGTTTCTCGAACGCGCCGATGCGCGCTTCCGCCAATCGGAAGAATCCGCCGGACAGAACCTCAAATCGATGCTGCAGCCGGTCAGCGACCGCCTGCAGCGCTATGAAGAGGCGGTCGGCAAGGTCGAGAACGAGCGCAAAGGCGCGTTCAGCGAATTGAAGGGGCAGATCGAGCAGATGCGGCTCGGCCAGGAGAAGGTCAGCACCGAGGCTGCCAAGCTGGTCAATTCGCTGCGCAATGCGCCGAAGTCGCGGGGGCGCTGGGGCGAGCAGCAGTTGAAGAACGTGCTCGAGACCTGCGGCTTGAGCGAGCACACCGATTTCGAGACCGAAGTCAGCATTTCGGGCGGCGACGAGGGGGGACGTCTGCGCCCCGACGCCAAGATTCGCGTGCCGGGCGGGCGGTCGCTCGTGATCGACGCCAAGGTGTCGCTTAACGCCTACCAGGACGCGTTCGGCGCGGTCGACGAGAGCGAGCGGTCGCGGGGACTGGACCTGCATGCCGCGTCGATGCGCGCGCACGTAAACGGTTTGGGCAACAAGGCCTATTGGAGCCAGTTCAAGGATGCGCCCGACTATGTGATCATGTTCGTGCCCGGCGAGCATTTCCTGTCGGCGGCGCTGGAGCATGATCCGACGTTGTGGGATTTCGCGTTTGAAAAGCGGGTGCTCCTTGCGACCCCGACCAATCTGATCGCGATCGCGCGCACCGTGTCGGCGGTTTGGCGGCAGGAGAAGCTCGCGGATGAAGCCCGGCGAATCGGCGAGCTCGGCAAGGAATTGTACGACCGCCTCGCCAAGGCGGCGGGCGATCTGCGCAAGGTCGGCGGCGGACTGACTTCTGCGGTCAATAATTACAACAGCTTCGTCAGCAGCTTCGAAAGCCGCGCGCTGGTGACCGCGCGCAAGTTCCGCGACCTCAACATCGAAACGGGCGCGCGCGAGATTGAGGAGGTGCCGCCGGTCGAAGCGCTCGCCCGCTACGGCGAGGAAGCCGTACCCCAGCCCAAGCTCAGCGCTCCGGCCGACGCAGCGTGATCGTGCCCTCGTGGGCGACCAGCATCACCGTCCGTCGCCCGATCCAGCGCACGCGGATCGGCTGCGCGAAGGCGGCCAGCACGCGGTTCTCCGCGGTCATCGCCGGATCGGGGCACGCCATCCGCGTCGCTCGCACGAAGCCGACGCGCAGCGTGTCGCGGGCCAGCGTGTAATCGGCGGAGAAGCGGTTGCACCCGGCGCTGCCGGTCAGTCGTCCGTTCTCGAAGCGCATCTCGGCGCCGTCATGGCTGATCGGACGCCCATGAACTGCGGTGATCGCCCACGCCCGGCCCTCTAGTCCGTCGCGGACCGCGGGCGCTTCGACCGGCGCACCGCCGCACCCGCGCAGGGTTCGGCGGCCGACCATCACCGTCACACGCTCGGGATAGCGCCGATCGCTCATCCCGTCGCTGCATGGCGCGCGGGTGATGTCGACCATCATTCGCGGCGTGACGTAACGCCGCCCGTTGAAGCTGGGCCGCGGCGGCGGGGCGGTGACGGTCAGCGGCGGCTGATCCGGCTCGTCCAGCCGCATCGTCCGCCCGTCGATCGTCAGCGCCCAGAACGGCTCGGTGCCGATCGCGCGGTACGGCTCGCGCGGGGTCTGCGCCGAAGCGGCGGCGGAGAGCATCAGCAGGGCAGGGACGGCGAGCTTCATCGGGCATATCCTCCTGCCGCTTGCGCTACGCCGAGGACGCTGAACCGCCGCTGACCCCGTGCTGCGCCAGCACCTCATACGCCATCACCGCGGTCGCGACCGCTGCGTTCAGGCTGTCCGCCTTGCCCAGCATCGGCAGCTTGACCAGCGTGTCGCACGCGGCGGCATAATCGGCGGGCATACCGTGAGCCTCGTTGCCGGTCAGCAGGAACGTAGGGGCGGCGTAGCGCACGTCGCGATAACCGGTGTCGGTGTCGAGGCTCAGCCCCACGAGCTGCCCGAGCCCGCTCCGCAGCCAGTCGAGGAACGGCTCCCACTCGGTCCGCACGACGGGCACCGTGAACAGCGCCCCCATGCTCGCGCGCACCGCCTCGACCGAGAACGGGTCGACGCATTCGCCGACCAGGATGAGCCCGCCCGCCCCCACCGCGTCGCCGGTGCGCAGGATGGTGCCCAGATTGCCCGGATCGCGCAGCCGCTCCGCCACCAGCCAGATGCCTGCCGAGCCGCGATCGAGCTCATTCAGCCCGCGCTCGATCTCGTCGAAGATGCCGACGACCGCCTGCGGATTATCCTTGCCCGACAGCTTGGCCAGGATATCGGGCGTCGTCTGTATCGACTCGCCCCCCGCCTGTTCGACGTCGAACGACAGCGCATAGACCAGCGGATGATCGGCGCTCGCCGCCGCATAGAACAGGGTCCGCGGCAGCCGCCCCGTCTCCCGCGCTTCGGTCAGGATCCGCAACCCCTCCGCCAGGAACTGCCGCGCCGCCCGCCGGTGCCGCTTGTCGCGCAGGTCCCGGGCGTATTTCACAAGCGGGTTCGAAAAGGCGGTGATCTCGCGGGGCACTCAGTCCTCCCCGAACTTGGCCTCGACCAGCTCGCACAGCGCCTGCACCGCGCCCTCCGCGCCGTCGCCCGCAGCGCTGATCGTGATCGTGTCGCCCATCGCGGCGCCCAGCATCATCAGCCCCATGATCGAGGTGCCCGTCACCGCGGAGCCCGCTTCCTTTTCGACATGGACCTCGCACGGCAGCCCGGACGCGAGCGTCACGAACTTGGCGCTCGCCCGCGCGTGGAGCCCGCGGCGGTTGGTGATCTGAACTTGCCGCGCGACGCTCAAGCCGCCGCCTCGCCGAGCACTTCGGAGGCGACCGAGATATACTTGCGCCCGGCCTCGCGCGCGGCGGCGACCGCGTCGACGACCTTCATCGCCTTGCGCGCGGAGCCCAGGCGGATCAGCATCGGCAGGTTCATGCCCGCGATCACCTCGACCCGTCCCCGGCGCATCAGCGAGATCGCAAGGTTGGACGGCGTGCCCCCGAACAGGTCGGTGAGCACGATCACGCCCGCGCCGGAATCGACCGCCTCAATCGCCGAGGCGATGTCCGCGCGGCGCTCCTCCATGTCGTCGTCGGGGCCGATCGCGATCGTCGCGACGCGCTCCTGCGGGCCGACGACGTGAACCATCGCGGTCACGAACTCCTCGGCGAGCCGTCCGTGCGTCACCAGAACCAGACCGATCATCTGAAATGCGTATCCATGCTCACGCGCCGACCGGCTTTCCTTCGAGCGAGTCCTGGGGGGCGGCGCCCAGATCGCGGTGAAAGACCGTGGGCGAAAATCCGCCGGCGCGCAACCGCTTGGCCATCCGCTCGGCGACGTGGACCGAGCGGTGTCTCCCCCCGGTACAGCCGATCGCGACCGTGACGTAACTCTTGCCCTCGGCGCGGTACCGGGGGAGCAGCAGCATCAGCAGTCCCTCGATCCGCTCCATCGCCTCGGCATAGGCGGGATCGCCCATGACATAAGCGGCGACTTCCGGGTCCAGCCCCGTGCCCGGCCTCAGCACCGGGACCCAGTGCGGATTGCGCAGGAACCGCATGTCGAACACCAGGTCGGCGTTGCGCGGCACCCCGCGCGAGAAGCCGAACGACATCACCGCCAGCGTCGGCTCTCCCTGCCGCTCGCCAGCGAACTGGTGCCGCACGTGCTGCGCCAGCATGTTGGCGGTGAGATCGGTCGTGTCGATCAGCCGGTTGGCGAAGTCGCGCAGAGGGCCCAGCAGCTCGCGTTCGCGCGCGATGCCGTCGCTCGCCGGCCGGTCCAGCGCCAGCGGATGCCGCCGCCGCGTCTCCGAATAGCGCCGCTCGAGCTCCGCCCCGGCGCAATCGAGAAACAATGTTCCGACATCCAGGCCGTGGCGTTCGCGCAGGTCGGCGATCCGGCGGACGATATGCTGCGGATCGAAATCGCGGGTTCGCGCGCCGATCCCGATCGCCAGCGGCTGCGACCGCTCGCCCGCGCCCGCGGGCAGCGGCGCATCGAGCAAGCGGTTGAGCAGGACGAGCGGCAGATTGTCGACCACCTCCCATCCCAGATCCTCCAGCGTCTTGAGCACGGTCGACTTGCCCGCGCCCGACAGGCCGGAGACGAGCAATATGGGCTGCGAGACTATCACGCCGGCGTCGCCTGCGGCTGGCGCAAAGCGATCTCCACCGCGATCGGCGCGGAGGGCGCGCGCGGATCGAGCACCAGCATCCGCACCTCGACTCCGGCGATGATCCGGCGGCGGCGCTCGGGCATGCGCGGCGGTCCGGCATCGAGGCGGACGAGCAGCGCCACGGGCGCCTCGGCCACGTGCGGCACCGTCGCGATGCCGACGCCGCGCACTTCGATCCGCCCGGCCAACCGGTCCGGCGCGCGCGCGGTCAGCTCCTCACCGCCACGCACGAACAGGCTGCGGTCATCGCTGATGAGGTGCGCGCCGCGATCGATCAGCCTGAGCGCCAGATCCGACTTGCCGGAGCCGGACGGCCCCTCGATCACCACCGCCCGGCCGTCGATCGCGACGGTGGTGGCGTGCAGGATTTCGGAACTGAGGGCGGTGCCGGAAATCAATGCTTAGCGTCCTACACGTCGGCGAGGGGCAGGCGGACGACGAAGCGGGCCCCCGCCACGCCGCCCTCGCGCGATTCGGCGGAGATCGCGCCCTGATGCGCCTCGACGATGGTGCGCGCAATGGCGAGCCCGAGCCCCGAATGCTGGCCGAACGCTTCGCTTGCCGGCCGAACCGACTGGAAGCGGCGAAACACCGACTCGCGCGAATCCTCAGGCACGCCGGGGCCGTCATCGTCGACCTGGATCACCAGGTCCGAGCCTTCGCGGCGCACCGCAATGGCGACGGCGCCGCCTTGCGGCGAGAAGGAGAGGGCGTTGTCGATCAGGTTTTCCACCACGCGCTCCAGCCTGGCGCCTTCTCCCAGCACCACGGCGCCCCCCGCATCCCTGCGATCCAGGATCAGCCGCACGCCGCGCTCCACCCCGCGCTCCTCGCGCTGCGCGAGCAAGCCCTCGACCATCGCGGCGACATCGACCCGCTCGAACTGGGCGCGGCTCAATTGCGCGTCGAGCCGCGACGCCTCCGAGATGTCGGTGAGGAGACGATCGAGCCTCAGCACATCGTCGCGGACGATGCCGAGCAACCGGTTCTGCAACGCCGGGTCCTGGACCCGCGCCAAGCCTTCGACCGCGGATCGCAAGGAAGCGAGCGGGTTCTTCAGCTCGTGGGTCACATCGGCGGCGAACGCCTCCGTGGCGTCGATACGCGCGCGCAACGCCAGGCTCATGTCCGACAGCGCGCGGGCGAGCAGGCCCAGTTCGTCGCGCCTGTCGGGAAGCCGCGGCACCACAACCTCGCGCGCACGCCCGAGCCGCACACGCACCGCCGCGCGCGCCAGCCGCCGCAGCGGGCGGACGATGGTCCTGGCGAGAAACAGCGACAACAGCACCGACACCATCGTCGTTACAGCGAGCACCACACCCAGCCGAAACCGCTCCACCCGTACGGTCTGGGTGATGTCGCGCGCATTCACCGTCGTCATCACCGCGCCGCCGCCGGGCACCGGCGCGGCGGCGGTGATCACCGGCGTTCGATCGGGCGCGCGCCAGACGGTTGTCGCAAGCACCGAACGCGCGGTCGCCGCCTCGACGTCCGGCCAACGGGCTCCGTTCCGCCGTTCGCGATACAGCGGCGCGCGGTCGGCGCCGACCACCGTGTCGATCCCGGCATCGAGAAAGCGGGCGAACACCTGATCCCAGCCTTCGCGATCCGGATCGACCAGGGTGAAGTTGCGCAGGCCTTCCTTGCGCGTGTCGAACGCCTCCGCGCCGTCGGCGTCGAACAGCCGCAGCCGCGCGCCTGTGTCCTCGGCCATGATCATCAACAGCGGATCGCGTTTGGCGGGCGCGACTCCTGCGATCGCCCGCGCGATCAGCCGCGCCTCGCGCGCCGCCTGCGCGGTGCGGCTGTCGAGAATGCGGCTGCGGTACGAATCGAGATAAAAGAACCCGCCCGCCAGCAGCAGCAGCGCGAAGATGTTGACCGCGAGGATCCGGCGCGTGAGCGAAACCCGGCCCGACCAGCGCAGCGCAAGGTCGCGATCCCCGCCGCGGTCGCCCAAGTCGTCCCCAAGGTCATCCTTCGTCAGAGAATCGATATCCGGCGCCATATAGCGTTTCTATGCCGTCGAACTGCGGATCAACCTGACGGAATTTGCGGCGGAGACTAAATAGCTACTGCATGACGAACACGCATAGCATCTCTTAACCTTGATCCTGATGATTTCTTGATGATTGATTCCTTCTCTATCTCGTCACTCCCTAGATTCGAGTAGGTGCCGATTGCAATAAAATTTTGAGGGAAAATGCTTCGCAATAAATTAATTGCAATAACAACTCTTAGCAATGATTATTGCAATTTTTATTAAGGAAATGCTTAAATTATAAAGGAATTCCTTAAAACACA
>SXHP01000278.1 GCA_005773165.1 Sphingomonadales bacterium
AGGCGATCAAGCTCGGCGCGTCCCACTACCTCGCCAAACCGTCCAACACCGATGACATAGAGGCCGCGTTCAGCAAGGCCGCGGGCGATGACGCGGTGCCGATCGGCGACCGCTCCACCTCCATCAAGACGCTGGAATGGGAGCGGATCAACGAAATGCTGGTGGAGACCGGCTGCAACATCTCCGAAACCGCGCGACGGCTCGGCATGCACCGCCGTACCCTCGCGCGAAAGCTGGAAAAGCGTCCGATCCGATAGCGGCGGCTTTGCTTCCGACAACGAGCGGCTGCGGCGGCAGGTCGCGACGACGTGCGCGGGCACGCGATCGAGCACGGCGATCCGATCGGCCGATAGAACGCCGTCCAAGCCGCCCCCTCCCGTCGCCACAAGCGCTTGAGCCGCGAGACCACAGTCTCCACGCACGCCCAATGGATGCGGCCCTTGCAGCTGAGAGATCGAGCTCGACGAGCGTTTTGGCACAGCATCTGCAAATGGGATCACGCCGGATCACATGGTATCGAACGATCCGGCACACGCGGCCGGGGCGGCCGGAATAGGCCGGCCGCCCCCGAAGCGATACGACGTACATCGGAGGCAGGCATGAGCGCGAACTACGATCTCCAGACCGTCGAAGGCGGCGTGCCGATCAAGATGTGGACCCGCGGCGTGCCCGTCGACGACAAGGCACGCGCGCAGCTCGCCAGCGCGGCGCGGATGCCGTTCGTCTTCAAGCACGTCGCGGCGATGCCCGACGTCCACGTCGGCATCGGCGCGACCGTCGGCTCGGTGATTCCGACCAAGGGCGCGGTGATCCCGGCGGCGGTCGGCGTCGACATCGGCTGCGGCATGATGGCGGCGCGCACCTCGCTCATGGCGAGCGACCTTCCCGACAATCTGGAGGGCGTCCGCGCCGCGATCGAGCGCGCGGTCCCGATCGGGCGCAGCATGAAGATGGGCAAGCGCGATCCTGGCTCGTGGGGCGATCCGCCGCCCGAGATCGTCGCGGCCTGGGCGACGCTCGCCGGACGCTTCGGCCAGATCGTCGCCAAATATCCGAAGCTCGCCAAGACCAACAATCTGGTCCACCTCGGCACGCTCGGCACGGGCAATCACTTCATCGAAGTGTGCCTCGACACCGAGCAGCGGGTATGGGTCATGCTCCACTCCGGCTCTCGCGGGGTCGGCAACGCGATCGGCACCTTCTTCATCGAACTCGCGAAGCAGGACATGCGCAAGTGGCATCTCAACCTGCCGGACGAGGACCTCGCCTATTTTCCCGAAGGAACCGATCATTTCGACGACTATGTCGAGGCGGTCGGCTGGGCGCAGGATTATGCGGCGCTCAACCGCCGCATGATGATGACCAACGTCATTCGCGCGATGCGCACCGTCATCGCCAAGCCGTTCGACGCGGAGCTGGAGGCGATCAACTGCCACCACAATTACGTGACGCGCGAGAACCATTTCGGCCAGAACGTGCTGATCACCCGCAAGGGCGCGGTGCGCGCGGCCAAGGGCGTGATGGGGATCATTCCGGGCTCGATGGGGGCGAAGTCGTTCATCGTCCGGGGCTTGGGCAACCCGGAGTCGTTCGACAGCTGCTCGCACGGCGCGGGCCGCCTGATGAGCCGGACCCAGGCCAAGCGCGAGGTCACGGTGGCGGAGCACGTCGCCGCGACCGCGGGCGTCGCCTGCCGCAAGGACGAGGGCGTGATCGACGAATCGCCCCGCGCCTACAAGCCGATCGAGGCGGTCATGGCGGCGCAGTCCGACCTGGTCGAGATCGTCCACACGCTGAAGCAGGTGGTCTGCGTTAAAGGCTGACGCGGACCACGACTATTGAAACAACCATGATCGAGATCGACGGCTCCGAAGGCGAAGGCGGCGGCCAGGTCGTGCGCAATGCGTGTGCGCTGTCGCTCGTCACCGGCACGCCGTTCCGCATCGTCAACGTGCGCGGCGGGCGCGAAAAGCCCGGGCTGATGCGCCAGCACGTCACCGCGATCGAGGCCGCGTGCGCGGTCGGCGGCGCGGCGTGCGAAGGGCTGACGGTGGGCTCGGCGGAGTTCGTCTTCCGACCCGCCCGCGTCACCCCGGGCGAGTACCATTCCGCGGTCGGCACCGCCGGGTCGACCGGACTGGTCCTTCAGACCGTTCTGATGCCGCTCGCGATGGCGGCGGTGCCGTCGCGGCTGGTGCTCGAAGGCGGCACGCACAACATGATGGCGCCGCCCTTCGACTTCATCGCCAGAACGTTCCTGCCGGTCATCAACCGTATGGGGCCGACCGTCACCGCGCGGCTGGTCCGCCACGGCTTCTACCCGCGCGGCGGCGGTCGGATCAAAGTGGACATAGCTCCTGCCCCGCTGCGCGCGATCGACTGCACGGATCGCGGCGCGCTGATCGGCCGCTCGGGGCTGGCGGTCTTCGCCGGAATCCCGCCGGGCGTCGCCGACCGCGAGATCGCGACCGCGCGCCGCGCGCTCGACTGGCCCGAAGACGCCTTTGCGGTCCGCGAACTGCCGGAAAGCCAAGGGCCGGGCAACATCCTGCTGTTGGAGGCGGCGTTCGAGCATGTCACCGAAGTGGTCAGCGGGTTCGGCAAGCTCGGCGTCTCGGCCGAACGCGTCGCGCAGACCGCCGCCGCCCGAATGGCGGGCTATCTCGCCTCGGACGCCTTCGCGGGACCGTACCTGGCCGATCAGCTGCTGCTCCCCTTCGCGCTGACGGGCGCGGGCGCGTTCACGACGGTCAAGCCGAGCAGGCACAGCCTGACCGCGGCCGCGGTGATCGAGCGCTTCCTCGGACGGCGATGCGACTTCAACCACATGCCCTCTGGCACGCACCTCCTGCAGATCCGCTGAACCCCGCCTGCGGCTCGCCAAGGCGATCCGTGATCTGTGAGAGGTGGAAAGGCGGCGCCGCACAGACGACAAAACGGGCACTCAGATCATCGGCAAGTTCCCCTGTCACAGGCAAAGTCGAGTATCACCTCTCCAGAGTGTCTGAGACCGGCCGGGAGCGGCTTGACAGCTTAAGGCGATCTTGCGCGATCAGCAGACGCAAGCGCCCGATTTCATACCCGCTCGGTCATGGCGCCATCATGGAACCCAGCTTGCCGCACTTCCTCCGCCTTGGTTCGCTTGAAGTCGGCAAGTCGCTTCCCGTCTTCGTCCCAAAAGATTGCACCGGTCGGCATCAAGGATTCGATCCGATCGAGCCGGAAACATCGAAAGTCCTCCGCCAGTTCGCACCAGGCGGCCAACAGCCAGGCGGGGCCGAAGAAATTGATGGAGAGCGGGCGCACGGTGCGAGTGGTACGAGCGCCATTCAGCGCTTGGTATTCGATCACCAGTACGCGTCGATGTTGCGCGGCACGCTTCAATTCGAGCAGATCGACTTTGGGCGCATGGCGCTCCATCCATTGCGGCGCCCAGAATATGTTCTGATCGATTCCCGCCTGACCCGACGCGGGCAAGACGGCTCGTATTTTCGCCAGCGCCGCAGCGGCTTGCCCGCCTACGGCCTCATCGCTCCAGGTGGCGAGCACGCGCGCGCCGAACGCCAACGCTTCCGCTTCTTCGGCCGTGAGGTTCAGCGGGGGTAGATGATAGCCGGGCTCGAGCGTGTAGCCCACGCCGGCTTCGCCGCGCACCGGAACGCCTGTCGCGACAAGAGCATCGATGTCGCGGTACACCGTGCGGATGGACACTTCGAGCATCGTAGCGAGGTCCGCGGCCGTGCTGACCCGACGGCCCCTAAGCAGTTCGAGCAGGGCAAGGAGGCGATCGGCTCGGCGCGTCATGCTGACACCACGTTGGCAGGAGCCCGCGTGTAAGCAAAGGATCGATTGAACGATGGTGAGGCGGGCGAAAGTGCGTTACGATCCGAAGCAGTTGCAGGCGGTGATCGAGGCCGCGAGTCCGCCCGACCTCGAACTTGGGTTCCGCCCGATGTTCGGCGGGATCATGGGCTATGCCTCCGGGCTGGCGTTCGTGTCTCTCTCGAACGTGGGACTCGCGCTCAAGATGACCGGCGCGGATCACGCGGCGTTGAGCGGGGCGCCCGGCGTTGAGCCGCTACGGTATGAACCGGACGATCCGCCGAGCAAAAGTTACCTCCTGCTTCCGGACGCGATGTTATCCGATCTCGACAGCCTTCGATTGTGGATTGCGCGCAGTGCAGCAGGCCTGAAACCGACGACCAGGAAGCTGCGCAAGAAACCTATGGAGGGCAAATGATGTCTCGAATCTGCTTCGTCGAACTACCGGCGACCGACCTGGTCTCAGCCCGCTCCTTCTATGCCGATGCGTTCGGGCTTGCGTTTGTCGACTTCGGCCCAAGCTACGCCTGCACGTTGACCGGCGACGTGGACATCGGCTTGCAGGCTGACGCAAGCGAGGCCACTTCCGCCCCCCTTGCGGTCATCGCGGTCGATGATCTGGAGGCGTCCCTCGAAGCAGTAGGCAAGGCGGGAGGGGTTATCACCAAACCGGTGTTCGCCTTTCCGGGCGGCCGACGCTTCCACTTCCGCGATCCAAGCGGAAACGAGCTTGCCGCGCTCAAGGCTGACTGACGAACTTCGGGCGCACGACTTGCGCGTCACTACCGGTGGGTTCTGACGCTCGATCCCGACGCATGACTCACCCGCATCAAGCAGCTGTTCGCCGATCGCCTGAGCGCGGCCGACCGCCCTAGCCGCCACAGCCCGCCAGCCTTCAGCTCGGGACGCAGCACCGCATTGACTAACTAGCGTTGCGTGTCGCCTGGGTCAGACGCGATCATCTGCACCCGATCGCTCGGCCAGCCGATGCGCTCCAGCGCCTATTCTGCAATGCGATCCAATTGGCGGTGCATGTTGCGCCTGTCACCGGCGGCGGTCGCAGCTGGAGGCGACGTATTCATAGTTCGAGAACCCAAACCGCTAATCGACTGCACTGGATCGCTTAGGTCAGTTTACCCGTCGCACGAGTATAAGCGCCCGACGTGTCGTCGCTTTCCGCCGTGAGCGACGCACGACGGCCCGCTCCAAAATGGACCTACCCGTCGCTTCTTTTGCCTTTGCGACGGGGGTGACCGCCCGCTAGCGTCCCGAACCGAAGCTCTACGAAAAGGAGCCAAGGGGGCGTCATGCTGTTCAGGATCGAAGCCGCGATTGCGTCCACGGTCGGCTTTGCCTCGCACCAGAACGCCGTGCCGCTCCTTCGCGAACTGAAGATTGTCGGTCAGGGCGACGGGCAGGCAGAGGACCTTCGGCTGGCGCTGCGTGCCGACCCGCCGTTCGTAGCGGAAAAGACGTGGAAGCTCGATCGCCTTGCTGCCGGCGATGAACTCACCATCAATGATCGCGATGTTGCGCTGAACGCCACCATGCTCGCCGGCCTTACCGAAAGCATGAGGGGCAGCATCACGCTGACCTTGTCCGATCGGCACGGCGCGGAGTTCGCCGCCCTTGTCCGACCCGTCGAACTGCTCGCGCATTCCGAATGAGGTGGGTTGTCCACCATGGCGGAGCTGCTGCCCGCGTTCGTGATGCCGAACGATCCGGCGGTCGATCGCGTGCTGTAGGCGGCATCGGATGCCCTGCGCCGCGCCGGCAAGGCGCACGCGATCGATGGTTACGAGAGCCGCGACAAGGGCCGGGTCTGGCAGATGGCCGCTGCGATCTGGACGGCCGTCACGGGGCTCCGACTGTCTTACGCGCTGCCGCCCGCCAGCTTCGAACGCACGGGACAGAAGGTTCGCACGCCTGGCGCGATCCTGGACGGACGGGTGGCGACCTGTCTCGACACCGCGCTTCTGTTCGCCGCCGCGTTGGAGCAGGCAGGGCTGAACCCGCTCGTGGTGTTTACCCGGGGCCATGCCTTCGCCGGGGTGTGGCTGCAGCCGGTCGAGTTCGCGAACCTTCTAACCGACGAGGCGGCGGCGCTGCGCCGGCGTACCGACCTTGACGACTTGCTGGTGTTCGAGACCACGCTGGCGACCCACGAGCCGCCCGCCACCTTCACCCAGGCGATCGCCGCCGCTCAGCGCTTGCTTGGCGAAGGAGCCGCTGTGCCGTTCGAGATGGCGATCGACATCCGTCGCGCCCGCATGCAACGCATCCGCCCGCTCGGAGTGGCGGCGGGCACTCCCGACCGCCTAGTCGAGGACGGCGCGGCGGTAGTCGACGGGCTGGACGAGGCGCCGGCGTTGGGCGGGTTCTCGGTCGAGGTCGAGGAGACTTCATCGGCCCCGGCCGATCGCGTGCGGCAATGGCAACGCAAGCTGCTCAATCTCACCACCGCCAATCGGCTGCTCCACGTTCCCGACGGCGGCAAGGCGCTTCGCCTCTTGTGTCCCGATCCCGGCAGGCTCGAGGACCTGCTCGCATCGGGACGCAAGGTGCGTATCACCGCCATGCCCGATCTGCAAACGGGCGGGCGGGACGTGAAGCTCTACGACCAGCAGACGCTGTCGTCGCTCCGCGACGAGGTAGCGGCCCAAGCGCTGGGGCGGGGCGAGGCGCTTTCGACGCTTCCCAAGGACAAGCTCGATAGTGCGCTGGTGGAGCTCTACCGCAAGGCTCGCACCGACATGGAGGAAGGAGGCGCCAACACCCTGTTCCTCGCGCTGGGTTTCCTGAGGTGGAAGAAGTCGGCGGGGGAGGAGAAGAGCTATCGCGCGCCGCTGATCCTGCTGCCCGTCCGGCTAGAGCGCAAGTCGGCGCTGTCGGGCGTGGTCATGGTGAGCCATGAGGACGAGCCGCGGTTCAATCTGACGCTCCTGGAGCTTCTCCGGCAGGATTTCGAGCTAGGCATTCCGGGTCTCGGCGGGGATCTGCCGAAGGACGAGCACGGTGTTGACGTGGCCGCGGTGTGGCGTTCGGTGCGAATCGCCGTGCGCGACATTCCGGGATTCGAGGTGGTGCCCGACGTGGTGCTGGGCACCTTCTCCTTCGCCAAATACCTGATGTGGAAGGACCTGGTCGATCGCGCCGATCGGCTCAAGGAGAGCTTGCTCGTCCGCCACCTGCTGGAACGCGAGAGCAACGTGTTCGAGAACGGAGCGGCGCTCCCGCGCGCCGACGAGCTGGACGCGACCGTCGATCCCGGATCGCTGTTCACGCCCCTGCCCGCCGACAGTTCGCAACTGGCGGCGGTGGTCGCGTCGGCGCGCGGGCAAAGCTTCGTGCTGGACGGCCCGCCCGGCTGCGGCAAGTCGCAGACGATCGCCAACATGATCGCGCACAACCTGGCGCTCGGCCGCCGCGTGCTGTTCGTCGCAGAGAAGCGCGCGGCGCTCGAAGTCGTCCAGCGACGGCTGGCGGAGAAGGGCCTGGGTCCGTTCTGCCTGGAACTCCATTCGGCCAAGGCGACCAAGGCTGCCGTGCTGAAGCAGCTCGATCAGGCGTGGACGACCCGCGATGCGCTAACCACGGAGGAGTGGGAGCGCGAAGCGGCCGAGGCGCGGACGTTGCGCGGGGAGCTGAACGCGGTGGTCGACCTGTTGCACCGGGTTGAGCCGAACGGTTGGACGATCCATCGGGCGATCGGTGTGTCGGTGCGTGACGGCGGCGAGAGCGCGCCGCGGCTCCGCTTCGCACCCGGCGCTCGCCACGACAGGGCCGACATGGCGCGCTTGCGTGACATCGCGCGTCGGCTGGGCCTCGCCTGGCGCGAGGTGGGCGACCTGCCGGCGGAACTCGGCGCCATCGCCGTGACCGATTGGTCGCCGAGCTGGGAAGGCGATGTGGTCGCCACCGCGACTGCTCTGGCGCCTGTCCTCGACGCGCTCGACGAAGCCCGCGTGTTGCTTCTGAAGGCGACGGCGCTGCCGCTCGCGGCTTCAGATCGCGCGGGCCTGGGTCGGCTGCTCGGCTTTGTTCGGCTGCTGCTCGGCATGCACGGGCACGACCTGCGCTTCGCCTTCGCGCCCACCATGGCCGACCAGGTCACCGCCGCGCGCGAGGGCGCCGCGTTGATCAAGGAACATCGGACGGAGGAGCAGGGGCTCTCCGCACCCTATGCGCCCGAGGCCGCACGTCGCATCGACATCGCGGAGACCGAGGTGGCCTGGGCCGAGGCGAGGGCCCGCTGGTGGATTTTCGCCACCTTCGCCAAGCGCCGCGTCGCCCGCGATCTGGCGCGCGGAGGCGGTGCGGCGGGCGAGGTCGATCCAACCCAGGACCTGCCGCGGCTCGCGCGCATGCGCGATCTGCTCGAACGAATTGATACTCTTGGTCAGCGCGCGAGCGGCCTTCCCGGCTGGTCCGGCCTGTCCACGTCGCCGGAGGCTGTTGAGGCGGCGATCGCGCGCGCCGACCGGCTCCGCGCGGGCATCGCGGCGGAAGCCGACGGCGCGGATGAACTGCTCGCGCTACGCGCTGCGGCGTCCCGCCTGCTGGTGGAGGGCAACGATCTGCTGGCGCCGGACGGGAGCATTGCTCAAAGCGCCGACCGGCTCGACGCCGCGCTGGGAGCGTTCGACCGCGCCGCCGACCGCTTCGCCGAGCTGGCCGGCAGCACCGAAGCGGCGTCTTTTGACACGCTGCGGTCACAGGCGACGACGGTCGTCGCCCATGGTCGGCGGTTGCGGGACTGGACCGCGTGGCGCCGCGTGCGCGAGGAAGCGATCGCCGCCGATTTGCTGCCGCTGGTGAAAACGCTTGAGAATGGCTGGGCGATGCCTGCCGACACGGCGCGCGTCTTCGAGACCGCCTATGCGCATTGGTTCGCCTGGACGCGGACCGACGAGGAGCCGCTGCTCCGCCGCTTCGTGCCGAGCGAGCAGAGCGATCGGATCGAGCGCTTCCGCGCCATCGACGATCGGATGAGCACGCTTGCCAGCCGTTACATCCGGGCCAAAGTGTGCGGGCTGATCCCCGACAAGGCCGATGTCGGCAAGAAGGACGGCTACAGCGTCCTGAAGCGACAGCTCCAACTGCAACGCGCGCACAAACCGATCCGACAGCTGGCGGCGGAGATGGGCGACGCCTTTACGCGGCTCGCGCCCTGCATGCTGATGAGCCCGCTCTCGATCGCGCAATACCTGCCGGCGGATCAGGCGCTGTTCGACCTGGTCATTTTCGACGAAGCCTCCCAGATCACCCCTTGGGACGCGGTGGGCGCAATGGCGCGCGGCACGCAATGCGTGATCGCGGGCGATCCTCGGCAGATGCCGCCGTCCAACGACTTCCAGCGCGCTGCGGGCGCCACGTCGGATGACGACGGCACGGAACCCGATCTCGACTCCATCCTGGAGGAATGCCTCGGCGCGCGCGTGCCGCAGCATAGCCTGGACTGGCATTACCGCAGCCAGCATGAGAGCCTCATCGCCTTCTCAAACCACCGCTATTACGAGAACCGGCTGGTCACCTTTCCGGCGCCCGAGACGCGGCCGAGCGCAGTCAGCTGGGAGCGGGTGCCCGGCGTCTGGGCGCGCGGTGCGGGACGGGTGAACGAGGTGGAGGCGCGCGCGATCGTCGCCGACGCGGTGCATCGTCTGCGCGACCCCGGCTTTGTCAACGCAAAGGGCGATCCGCTCACTTTGGGCATCATCACCATGAACGTCGAGCAGATGCGGCTGGTCGAGGACCTGCTCGACGCCGCCCGGCGCGCGCACCCCGAGATCGAGCGCCATTTCGCCGAGGACCGGCTCGAACCCGTCGTGGTTCGAAACTTGGAGACTGCGCAAGGCGACGAGCGCGACGTGATCCTGTTGGGCGTCGGCTTCGGGCCGACAGAGCCCGGTGGCCAAACCATGTCGATGAGCTTCGGCAAGCTCAACGGACTGGGTGGCGGGCGGCGACTGAACGTGGCGGTCACTCGCGCCCGAGCCGAGATGCGCGTCTTCACGTCCTTTGATCCCGGCATGATCGACCTGACCCGGACGAGCAGCGAGGCGGTGCGCGACCTGAAGCATTTCGTCGAATATGCGCAGCGTGGGCCCCGCGCGCTGGCCGAGGCAGACCGTGGCTCCTTGGGCGATGTCGAATCGCCGTTCGAGGAAGCGGTCGCCGCCGAACTCAGGCGGCGCGGCTGGCAGGTGGCGCCTCAGGTCGGCGTATCCAAGTTCCGCATCGACCTGGGACTGGTCCATCCCGATCGGCCGGGCGATTATCTGCTCGGCATCGAGTGCGACGGGGCGGCCTACCACTCGGCCGCGACCGCGCGCGACCGCGACAAGGTGCGTCAAGCCATCCTGGAGGGCCTCGGCTGGCGGCTCCTACGCATCTGGTCAACCGACTGGTGGACCAACAAGGCCCGCGCGGCGGACAAGCTCGACGCCGCGATCCGCGCTGCGCTGGATGACGATCGTGCGAAGCGCGCCGCCGAGATGCCGGTCCCCGCTCCACCCGTGCCGGCGAACGATGCCCTTCCTGTTGCGGAGCCGCCGCTGGACGACGACATCCAGCCGACGCCGCGCACGGACGCGCTGGTGGCTCGGTCGGTGCCGGCGCCGGACCTGCCGCTCACCGGCGGCGCCCGCGTCCAGCTGTTCGACCCGCCCGCGCCGCCGCCCGACGACGGTCGATACCGGCCAGCCGACTTCACGACGCTCCAAGATCAGATCGACGCTGCTCGCTTTGCGGAGACGGACTATCGTGCGACGCTGCGTCGATTGATCGCGCATGTCGTCGAGCGGGAGGCGCCGATCGCGGAGACTTTACTGGTGCAGCGGATCGCGCGCGCGCACGGCTTTCAGCGCGCCGGCAACCGCATCCACGAGCGTATTGTCAACATCGCGCGCCATCATCATCACCGCTGCCCCGACGGCTTCATCTGGAGCGACGATGCGGCGCCCGCGCACTGGTCGCACGCGCGCCAGCCGGCCGCCGATGCGTTCGTCCGACAGATCGAGGAGATCGCGCCCGCCGAGCTTCGTGCGGCCGGAAGCGACGATCCGGTGGAGATCGCCCGCCGCTTCGGAGTTCGCCGCCTCAGCGCGGGCGCCCGGACCAAGATCGAGCAAGCGTTGGCAGGAGGGACGAGGTTTGGCTGATCGCTCGAGCATGAGCGGCCAATCGCCGCTGACCTGGACCTTCGTTCGCGACATACAGCCTCTGCCTGTCAGCGACCGCCGCCTGCTCCTGCGCGAGATGCGGGTTGATGGTGTCGACCACCGCAACGACGAGAGTTTCTACGGCTGGCTGGCCGATCGCTACCGCCAACACGAATTGGTCGAGGTCGACCAGGCGCTCCGCCGGTGCTGCGCCAAGGCGGAGCAGCGCATGGCGATCAGAAGCTTGACGAACTGGCTGTTCCGAGAAAGTGGCCGGCGACCGGACCCAGACGGCGAGCCGGAGCAGGGCTTTCACGCCATGGTGTTGCAGGTCCGCGCGACATCCGACGAGAACGCTGCCATCATCGACGCGCTCGCGCCCTACTTCCAGCGGCCAGAGGAGCGCGAGACGTCCGCGCCGCCAGAAAGCGTCGAGCCCCTCGATGCCGCCGCGGTGCTCGCGCGCCTCGAAGCGGCCATCAAGCAGCTGGCGACCGAACCTTCATTCGACCTGCTGCTCCGCGCTGATGCGTTCGCCTCGGACATCGAGGAGCATTACGCGCGGCTGCAGGACGGGGCGGCACGCCAAGCCTTGGCACGACGACTCGCGGCAGCGCTGGCGCAGCTGCCTCCCGAGGACGCAGCAGCGGTCGGCGACGCGCTTGTCGCGGCACTCGATGTCGAAGTGCTGGAGCAGCTCTTGGCGGCTGCCGAGGCGTTTGCGGCCGCCCAGAGCGCGTGGGAAGACGCAGAAGTCCGCTGTCGCGAGCTGCCCGCGCCGAGCGACGGGCCGCGGAAGATCGTCGCCGTGACGCCTACGATGCGTGGGAGGAAGCCGGCGAGAGTTGGCGCGCGCTGATCGATAGCGCTCAGATGACCTCGCTAGCGCCTATGGCCGACCTGACGTCGTCGGCCGAAGTTGCCGTTGACACGTCGGAGGTCGCAAAGCCCCGTGCGGAGCCGGCGGAGACGGCACCAATTGAGGATGAGCTATCTTTCCCCGAGGTAACCGTTGTCGAAGAGGCCACGCTTGAGGAGATCCCGGCTGCTGAAGATGCCCCGGCGCCTCATGACGCTGACGCGACCCATTCCGACGACGACCTGATCGAGACCATCGACGAGGACGAGGAGGCGCCGGAGCAGCCTGCCGCAACGCCGGAGGTGGGAGCCGCGCCCACCGCCGCTGCCGCCGCCGCGACGCCGTGGGACGGTTGGATCGGCGCCGCGCTGGCGGCCGATAGGGTCGGGCTGGCCTTTCACCTCGCCACCGCCCGCGACCTGGTCGGCGGTGGAGACGAGGGCCTCGCCGCCCCGTTGCTAGAAGGTGTGCTGCACGGCCGCACGAGCCGCAGCGCATACGATGGGGCATGGCGGCGGTACGAAGCGCTCCGTGAGCCGCTGCTTGCCGAAGCGCAGGCTGCTCGGGACCCCGCGCGCCTGCTGCTCCTGATGGCAGGTGCATTGCGCCCCGCCCTGGTGCAGAGCCAGACCGCGCTCGACATCGTGGAAGCACTGGAGGGCGATGTCGCTGCGCAGCTCAACGGACTGAAGCGGCTGCTCCTTGACGTGCGCGGCTCCGGGGTCACCAGCCTTCAGGACCTGACCGCGCCCGCCGGCGCGGATTTGCTGCGTCGGCGCGCAGCGGCGGCGCGGACGGCGCTGGAAGAATGGCTGGGCGCTGCGCCCAGCCGCAAGACCAATTATACGCCCGCGAACTGGGTGTGGCAGTCCCTGGTCGGCGGTGACGGCGCCATCGGCAGCGCGGTCAACGCCGCGATCGCCGGTGCGGATGGAGCGCGCGAGAAGGTTCGCGCACTCCTCGACACCCTGGCGGATCGCGCCGCGGCCGAGGCGATGATCTACGCCGCGGACGAAGCCCGCATGAGCCGTGGGCGCCACCCGATCGAAGGCGGCGCGCTTCGGCAGATGCTCAATCTGTGCGGCGGTGTCGCCGACCTGCTGGGCGACTGGCTCCGCGACACGGGCGAGATCGCCGACCACGTCGACCGGCACCGCCAGCGGCGGACGGCATTGTTGCGCGAGCTCAGGGCTGTGCGTGGCCTGGCGATCTCGGCCGCGACCTTCGGTCCCTACACGGCCGTTGCGGCCGGCCTGTTCGCGTCGATGGTGGACACGGTGACCGCAGAGCTGGAGGGCACGCGCGAGGTGGGTGCCTGGTCGGCGGACGACGAGCTGGCGCTCCTGCCCGCCTTTCCGCTCAACGCTCGGCACGACATCATTATGGAGGAGGACGATGCGCCCATTCTGGCCAGCGCCGCGGCCCGCGCGCTCGATGCCGGATCGGTGCCGTCGCCTGCGGCAGCGTTCGACCTCGCGCTGGAGGAGGGGAACGCCAGCGCAGCGACCCGCCTGCTTCCATATGTCGCGGATGGGGATCGGCCCGCCGCCGCGGCGAGGCTGGCGAAGGCGATCGAGCAGGCCTGCGCGTCCACCGAGAACCGCGCGCGCGTGCTGCGCCAGCGGCTCGACGACCTGCAGATCGCGCTGACCGGCGACGATCCGCTACCGGACGCGATCGAGCGCGACATGAGCGCTTTTGAGGGCGCGGAACTGGACAAGCTGCCGCTCGACACCGCCGACCGCAGCGACATGGCCGACTTCCCCGCGGCAAATCGCCGGCTGGACGCCATCGAGAGCCGCCTGCTGGCGGCGCGCGCGCCCGTCGCCAAGCGGCTGGAACAGGCGATCACCGACCTGGAGACGCGGCTTGGTCAACGCTTGGAGGAGCCGCGCGCGCTGCTGGCCGAGGGCGATCTCGGCACGCTGGCCGAGTCGGTGGTGCAGATCGAACGTCACGGCCTCGCGCCGGCGCAGCTCGGCTCCTCGGTGGAGTTGTTGCGGCGTTTCGGGGCGGTAGTCGCCGAGCTGGGCGACCCGCCGAGCCTGGACCTCGTCCGCCTGCAGCACATCGCCCGCGACGGCAGCCGCCTCGGGCCCTTCGACTTCGGCGCGCTCACGACGACGGACCGGACGCGCGCCGAACAGCTGCTGGCGAGCTGGAAGGACCTCCGCCGCGCCGCCGCCCGCGAGTTCAAGGGCGATGTATCCGCCGCGATGCGCAACGCGACGATCGGGCTGCTGACCGCTCTCGGCTTCTCGGGCGTGCGGGTCGAGCAGGTGCAGCGCGACCGCGCGCTGCTGCGGGTTACGGTCGCAACCGATCCGCTTCGCCGACGCGAGGACTGCCTGGTTCCCGCGTTCGGGAGCGAAGCCAGGGGCCGCTACGCCATCCTTGTAGTGCCGGACGGTGAGATGCGGTCGGCGCTCAACCTCTTTGACACGCTGCCCGACCAGATCATTGTGCTCGCCACCGGCGCGCTTCAGCCGCGGATACGACGCGATCTCCAGCGCCAGTCGCGCAACGGCACGCGCAGCGTGGCCTTGGCCGACGCGGTCACCGCAGCCGTGCTGGCGAGCGAGCCCGATGCCGGCACGCGCGCCTTCTTCGACCTAGCGCTGCCGTTCGGCGCCGCGCGGCCCTATGCCGACACCAGCGCCCAGACTTCGATCGAGATGTTCTTTGGACGCGAGAACGAATATCGCCGACTCGTCGATCGGCAGGGTGCCTGCCTTGTCTACGGCGGCCGCCAGCTGGGCAAGACCGCGTTGCTCAAGCAGGTTGAGTTGAAGGAGAACGTGAACGCCGATCGGGTCGCGATCTATTGCGACATCCGCACGATCGGGGACACCTTGCCGCCCGACGAAGTCTGGAGCGCCGTCGAGCGGAAGCTGCGCGACAACAAGGTTGCGCTGCCCGAAGGCAAGTCGCTGGCAGACCGCCTGCGCGGATGGGCGAGCGCGGCGCCCGGACGCTACATGCTGGTCCTGCTCGACGAGGCGGACGCTTTCCTCGAGCGCGAGATGCGGGAGGACTTTCCGCAGATCGGCCGCATGAAGACGCTGATGGACGATACCAGTCGTTCGGTGAAGTTCGTCTTCGCCGGGCTGCATAACGTCCAGCGCTTCCACCGCGCGCCCAACAGCCCGCTTCTGCACTTCGGCAAGTCGATCAACGTCGGTCCGTTGCTCGGCAGCGACCGGGAGGCCGCGCGGCAGATGGCGCTGGAGCCTATGGCGGCGATCGGCATGACTTTCGATCAGCCGGTCGATGCGTCGCACATGCTTTCGCTGGTCGGCTTCTATCCCTCACTCATGCAAAGCTTCGGCAAGGCGGTTGTGACCGCGGTCGATGCCCGCCTGAAGCAGCCGGGCGAAGGCGCATCCATGCCGTTCCGCATCGATCGCGCGCTGATCGAGGAATGCTTTAAACAGCAGGAGTTCCGCGCGGGGGTGGTGGAACGCTTTCAGAAAACCTTGCAGCTCGACGAGCGGTATGAATTGCTCACCTACGCCGTGTGGCAGCGCGCGTCGCAGGATGTGCTGGAGGGCAGGCCGGCGGCGCGCGGCTATCCGGCGTCCGAAATCCGCCGCATGGCCGACGAATGGTGGCCCGCGGGCTTCCGCGACACCGACTCGCCCGACGCCTTCGCCGCGCTGCTCGACGAGATGGTCGAGATGGGCGTGCTCGCCAGCGAAGGCGAGCGCTACGCCCTGCGCTCGCAGCGGATCGTCGCGATGTTGGGCGACAAGGCCGCGATCGAGGATCGGCTCCAGAGCTTCAGCGGCAGGGCGCCGAAGCGACGCGCGGACCCGATGACCAGCCACCGCCGGATCGGCGCCGTCTGGTCGCCGATGTCGCTGCGCCAAGAGGCGATCATCGCCGAGCGGCTGTCGCGGCCGAACGATCCGGCGGCCGTGCTTCTGATCGGCGCCTCGCCCGCGACCGGCGCGGACGATGTCGCCGACGCGCTGACCAGCCTTGCCGACAAGCTGGAGTGGCCGCGCGTCCGCGGGCTCGCCGCGCGCTCGGCTCAGGTGATCATCGAAGTTGCCAAAGCGATAAAGAGCGAAGCGCGCGCCGACAGGCCCAAGCTGATCGTCGTGGAAGGCTGGCCCCCGCCGGAGGAGCTGGCGGCGCTGCGCCGCCACCGGGTGTTCCGCGATTCCCAGCAGCCAGTCCGCGTCGTCTTCCACGGCGCACCTACGGCGCCGCTCCTTCGCCTGCCCGACGCGCCCGACTTGCTGCTGCTGCTGTTGGGACCGCTGCCGCAGGAAGCGATGGTGCATTGGATGAACCGCGAGAACCTGAGCTTTGCCGATCAGGAGGAGGTGCAGGCGTCGCTGCGCGAGGCGACGGGCGGGCTGCTGCAGGTGCTCGACTCCATCAAGAAGCCGCCGCCTGCCGAGCGGCAGGACCCGGAACGGCTGTTGGTCCGTGCCCGTACAACGCTGCTCACGGCGGAGGACTTGGGACTGCACGGATCGCTCGAGTCGCTGGCGCGTGAGTTGAGGGAATTGATCGGCGGCGATCCGCTGCCGGAGCGCGAACTGCGGGAATTCGCGATCACGCATGATCCGGCGAGTGGGGCCGATCTGCTAGATCTGCTCCGCGCGTTGGGTGTGATTGAGCAGGCCAGCATCGCCGACGAGCCGCAGCTCGCGATCAACCCGGCGGCAGTGCGCGCGCTGGCGTGAGCGACGCGCTGCTGGACCAGTTGGCGGAGGCCCGCTTCGACGCGCTGCTCGAACATGCGGCTGAGGGTCCGCCGTTGCTGCTCCGCACACGCCGCAGCGACACGCTGGCGCGCCTGCTCGACCGCGCCCGCGCCGGCCCGCTGATGTTGGATGTAGCGGAAGCGGGCCTAGCCGGGCCGCCGGTGGACGCGCTGCGCCGGGCGGCGGAGACACTGGGAGCCGTTGCGGACGACCTCGCCGGACTGGCGACCGCACCCGAGCTGCGCCACGCGGTGCTGGTCGGCGATGCCCGCACCGATGCAGCCGCCTGGCTGACTGTCGCCGGTGCCTGGGCATCGTTGCGCCGCCGCCTTAAACCGCCGGGGCCGACCTTGATCCTGATCACCGAGCCGGTGCGGCCACCGGCGGGCTGCACCTACTTCGACGACGGCGCCTTATTCGGCCCGATCGAATCCGCCCTGCTATCCCGCATGCTGCGCCCGGAGGCCGGGCTGCTCGCCCAGGCGGCGGACGCCGCGGTGATCGAAGTCGCGCGCGGCGATGGCGGGCTGCTCGGCGCGCTTCTGACGCTGGGCGACACCGACCGGCTCGATCCGACCGCTTGGATCGCGCGACAGCCGACCACCGCCGTCGCTGCGGCGCTGCTCTGGCGCGGCGAGGAGGCGCCCTGCCCCTGCTGACTCTCGCGCCACAATCCCGCGGCGCTGCGTCGCCGAGTCTGGCGCGGCCACCTGGGCGTGCTGCTCCCCTGGCTGGAGGAGATGCGCTGCCGCTTCGTGGACCGCCATGTGAGGCGGCTTCCCGCCGGTCAGGTCGACCCGATCAGCGGCGAGCCCGTCGAGCCGGCGGATTACGAATGGGGGCACATCTTCGCGGCGCTCCGCCGGGCCCCTGGCGCGCCGGACGCGGCGGCGAACACGATGCGCCACGTCCGCAACGCGCTTGCGCACGGCGAGCCTGCTTCGCTCGCGGACTGCCAGCGGCTCGAAGCGGACTCGCAGCGGCTGCTCGCGTGGCGGTAGGGGAGCCCTGCGCGGGCGATCGCGAGCTTCAGAAGAACTGGTGCGCCATGCACCACCCGATCGGGCACTCAGAACAGTGGGAAATCTTCTTGGCCCGCGCTTGCTAGGCCGCGTGGACAAAGGTTGACTGCGTGATTGCTGGTTGATTCAAGACTGCTTTTTGAAGGCTGCATTGGGCGAGCGGATTGAACTGTCGGATGATGAGTGGGCGCTGATCGGGCCCTTGCTGCCGGCGGCGCGAGGTCGGGGCTGTTGTCCCGCCCAGGGCTCGGCCCAGATCGTGATCTTGGTGCCAAAAGGAATTGAGCGAGCGCTGATCGACATCGCAATGAGGTGCGCATTGACATGGCGCCGATCAACGCAGCGATCGATCCATGACGACAGTTCGCTTCACTGCCCTTGGCTCGCCGGGCGATTGGCCCATCGATAAGCGGCTGATCCAAGCCGAATCCGGATCGTGCACGAGCGGCTGGTTTCAGGTAGTTGCCCCGGCGGTCGGGATGACCACTTCTGGATCTTGCAGGCCGCGAGCGCCTTTTCGGCCGCGTACAACTCCTCCGGAGTAGCGGGCAGCAGAGCATCTCCCCGGCCAAAACGCGTCAGTAATGTGTTGATGGATTTATGCCTGACTAGCGAAGTCTCGCCAGACGATGTCTCCATATCGTACATCTCCATGGACGCGCGGCTTGAATAGCCGCCTTCAAGTTGCGAGGCTTGCGCAGGCTATGCCGAGTCGATCGGTGTTCTGCCCACCCGGTCTCGTACATGCCGGGCATGTCCGCGTCGCGTCCGCTCTCAGGCTCTTATGCGGGAAGTGTGCGTCATGTCGGAGGGGACCGGGTCCAAACCGCGCGCATGGCTGCCACTCCTTTTGTCGGTCGTTGCGATCATCGCGCTCGGCTTCGCAGTCTACGTGCTGCTGGTGAGCTGGCGCGTTGGCCGGTCGGAGGATGCGCGCCGCGTTCGCGACCTCGCGATCGCCGCCAGCAACCTCAATACCTGGCCCGCCACCGCGGACCAGATCGGCCGTGCCAACCTCTACCACCGCGACGTGAACAACGGCGGTCACGCGGACTCGACCGATCCGGCCGGCGCGACCATCCGCCTCTACCACCCCGATCTCGCGACGTTCGACCTGCGCTACTCAGTCCCCACGGCCGGCGCCGCGTGCACGAAGGACGTCGCTGTCCTCGACAATGGTATGACCGTGCAGGGAGAAGCGCTCTCGCCCGCAGTGGTCCCGGACCTAGCCTACCGCACCCGCCTGCGCGCCGCCGCCTGGTTCCGGCCGGCGGGCGGCGCCGCCAAGCCCATCTGCTTCACCATCGCCAAGCTCGACCTGGCGGCGGTCACCGCGGTCCCGCGCGGATTCCAGCACCTGCTGCTCGCGCGCGTCCCCGGCGGCAAGGCGGGCGCGGGTACGGGAGAGGTGGCGGCCGGCGGCGATTGGCGCAACGCACCCATCGCAGCGCAAATCGGCGACCACCGCCTGCCGATCCGCACGTTGGCGGAGCTGCCCAAGCTCCAGTCGCAGTTTCTCGCGGTCGCCTATGCGCTCGGCCAGGCGGCGGGGCAGAGCAAGGCCGTGCCGCTCCCTCCGGCGGGCGCGCGCGACCTCCCGGGCGACACCTTGCAGCCCTTCGATTCGAACGTCGCGGGCACCCGCTACCGCTTCTATGTCTACCCGGTCACGCTTAAGGGCAACGAGTACATGCTCGTCGGCACGGTGCGCGACGGTGGCGGCGCGGCCCTAGGGCGGCTCGGCTCGCGCGCGCTTGCCTTCGCGATCGCCCTGCTGCTGCTCGCGGCGCTGACCCCGACCATGAAGCTCGCCATGCTCGGCCCCGTCGACGGGATCAGGCCGATGGAGGTCGGCGCGCTGGTGTTCGGTCTGCTCGCCGCGGTCGCCTTCGCCACGGCCGCGCTGGTCGCGACCGCAGACATCGTCCAGGCGCGCGGCGCCGCCTATCAGCGGCTCCAGGAGAGCGCGGGCGCGATCCGCACCCGCACGGTGCGGGAGATCCACCGCGTGCTGCTCGACCGCGACCGCTCCGCTATCGACGAGCTGTCCTCGTGGATGCCCCCGCAGACCGTACCAGCCAAGATGCGTTCTGACATGCTGATCAAGCGGGCGGCGACCGGTCCTGAGGACGACCCGCGTGATTTCCGCCAGCCCGATTCGCTCTTCCCCGTCGCGCGCAGCGGCCTCCAGGCCGACAACATGGTGCTCGCCGTCGCGCGCGACCTGTCGGGGGCCGGAATCGAGGTCGGCAATCGCTCCTACTTCCGCCGCGCGGTGGACGCGGAGTTCGCCCCGGACACTCAGCGCCTAGTCGCGGAGGTGCGCCGCCTGCGGTTCGAGGGGCTGTGGGGATGCGCCACCGGGGGCATGATCTTCGATCAGGTCCGCTCGCGCCCTGACGGTGTGTCGAAGACGATCGTGTCCACCCAGGTCGACGGCACGTGCGTGCTCCCAGTCGAGCCGGATGTGGATCTCGACGAACAGCGCGGCCGCCTCCACGTGATCGGGCTGTCATTCGTGCTCAAATCGCTGCTCGCGCCGACGCTGCACGAGAGTGAGGAGTTCGCGGTGCTCGACGCTTCGCCGCACGCCTCTGGGCTGCCGGTCCTATTCCACTCCGAGCGCGGGCGCGCGGAGGTCGAGCGCTTTGCGGAGGCGCTTGGCGGCCGCGCACGTCGGGGGTTCGCCTCCGCCGCCGCGCGGACGGTCGCCTGCGACATGGCGGCGAAGCCCTCTGCGATCGATACGTTCAGCGGCGAGTACGAAGGGGTGCCGACGCTGTTCGCCGCCGCGCGTATGCCGTGCACCGACTGGATCGTCACCACTTTCGTCTCGCGCGACTTGATCGACGCACGCGCGGTGCGCCCGGCGGTCCACGCGATTGTCGTCTGGGCGTGGATGCTTGCCGGGCTGATCGCGCTGTTCTTCGTCGTCAACCTGGTGAAGCGCCGGATCCACGATCGGCCCGCCTGGCTGTGGCTGTGGCCCGATCCCGCGCGGCGCGAACGCTACGGGCGCGTCAGGATCGCGCTCGCACTGGTCGCGCTCGTCACGCTGCTCCTGCTCGCGGTCGGCGCGCCCGTAGTGGCGGCCTTCTTCGGTCCGGTGCTCGCCGGAGTCGCGCTCTACGCGGTGATCTTGGGGCGCGACCACGTGCCCCGCATCCGCTCTGTTCTCTCGCGCCGCAGCCCGCTCGCCGCCAGCGACGCACCGGGCGCGGGATCGCGCCCGGTGCTCGACCGCGCGACGGAACGGTATTTCGGTCAGTCGGTCGCGCTGATGGTGCTGTGCCTGTGCACGCTGCCGATCGTCGCGCTCGCGATCGACGCGCGCGGCTATTTCGGAGCACGCCAGGTCGGCGACGATCACGCCGTGCTTCACCGGATCGCCGATCAGGAGCGTCACGCGGTGGAGGCGGTCGCGCTCACCTACCGCAAGGCCGCGCGCGCCGCACCCGCGGCCCTCCGGTCGCACGCGATGCCGTCCTGTCCCGCGCGCTCCGACGGAATCGACAGCTTTGGGCTGATCGGGCTCGTGGGAGAGTCGCCGTGCTTCAATGGCGGCGCGCTCAACCAGGAACCGACCGGATTGAGCCTTGCCGCCGCGATGCGCCGCGGCGTGCTCCACTGGGATGCGAACAACCTATACGGCACGCCCGCTCGCGTCGCCTCCTACTGGTCGTCCGGCATGGGCTGGGTAGTTTTCGTGGCGATCGCTCTTGTCCTCGCCGGGCTGCTGCTGGTGGCGTTTAAATCGGCGCTGCGCGGGCTGTTCGGCTTCGGGGTGGTGCTGGAAGCGGTGCCCTACCCCGAACTGCCGCTCAGACAAACGGGAGAGGCGGGCCTGAGGGGCGCGGACATCGACATCGCCGCGCTGCCGCCGCGCTTCATCGCAGTCGCGCCGCCCGCCTATATCCGCCAGCGGCTGGAACGGCACGCCGACCGAACGCTCGACCTGTACGACGAGACGCTCAGCGACAAGGACGGCTGGTCTGATCTCCTCGTCCGGCCCCACCCGCCGCGGCTGCTCGTGCTCCGCAACCTCGAACTGTTGATGCGCAGCCGCGACCGCCGGCTCAAGGTGTTGGCGATGCTCGAACGGCTCGTACGCCACCAGGGGCACGACGACGGCGACCGGGACGTGCGCATCGGGCTGGTGACCGACCTCAGCCCGCTCGACCGGCTGCTCCATGCGTACGAGCGCGATGCGGAGGAGTTGGAGCGCCTGTCGCCCGAGGACCGCCACGCGCAGCGCGTGCAGCTCGCCGGCGAGCGGGAGGAGATGCGTTGGAGCCGTCTGTTCGAAGGCTTCACGACCTACACCTACCGCGCCACCCCCCGGACCAGGGTCGACCTCACGACGATCCCGCCTGACGAGCGCGTCGCGGTGCGCACGGTGGAGAACGAGGTCAAATACCTGCCCGATCACACGATCGCCGCGGTGATCCCGGACGAGGAGCCCCCGCTCGAACCGCACGAGATCGCACAATGGGCCGGGAGCCTGAAGCACGCCGCGCCGCGCGCGATCGTCGACTATCTCAGCTCCATGCTGATCGAACACTATCAGCTCGTCTGGACGGTCTCCAGCCACGCCGAACGGCTGCTGCTTCACCGCTACGCGCACCGACAATTGGTCAACGTCGGCAAAGCCTATGCGCTCCGCTCGCTGGTCCGGCGCGGGCTGGTCGTGCTCGATCCGTCGCCGCGCATCATGAACAGAAGCTTCGCGCAGTTCATCCGCCACGCGGAAGAACCCAAGACGCTCGCGCGCTGGCGCGGCGACGAACGGAGCGCGTGGCAAAAGGTGCAGTTTCCGCTGATCGTCGCGCTGCCCTTTGCCTTTGGCGTGCTGGCGCTCACGGCAATCCGCTCAGGCGTGTCGCTCGCCGCACTGGTGCCGCTGGCGATATCGGTCGGCCCTGCGCTGCTTCACCTGTTCAGCAGCGGTCGCCGCGCTTAGGCGCAAGCGCCGAAGCGAGGAAGCCTGAGCTTGAGCTACGGCAGCCCGGCGGCCGCGACTTGGAAGCGTGGGCACTCTTGATCGCTCCGGAAGCCGTGCCTTCGTTCTGGCTTATGCCCCCGCTGACATCACCTCCCTGACCGCGATATCTACCACGCGATGCGTGTCCAAGAACCGGCTTGTACGCCAACCTGAGCAAGCGACCGCTTTCGAGCGCAGGAAATTTCGCGCTGAACGGCTACTTCCGGGTCGTCGCGTTCCGCTACGCTGACGGGTAGTGTCGACCATTTGTATCCGTCCCGCTGCCGACGCATGAACGGCCGCTCGAGCCAGAACCGGCAATGCACTCGCCGTCGCGTAGCCGGGCACCTCCGCGCCAGTTGTTGGTCAGACGATGAGGCGGTGGATGGCGCTCAGTCTTACCGTGGCAGCCGTCGCTCGCCTCCCAACGCACCCGCCGCGCCGACCTCGAAGAGGAGATCACGCTGGTCGAGCGGCAGCTGTCAGCCACGGAACATCGCGTCACACCCGACGCGATCGAGCGGCTAGGTGACGTCATTTTGCGCAAGCTGCGCTCCGACGATCCGGTCTTGCGGCAAGGCTGTGCGCGTCGGTTCATCGGCAAGGTGGTCGTCGCGCCCGCCACGATCACGATCAGCGGACCGATTAAGCCGCTAGGAAATCACCGCCAGCAGCAATCCCGATCATCGGACACCAGCGGATCCCTCGCTTGACCCGGAGTGGTGCCGCTTACAGGACTCGAACCTGTGACCCCCGCATTACGAAACCAGCTCAAGGTTGGACGGTTTTTGTTTGTTAGCAACGAGTTGCGCTCAGCACGGCACGCCCTGTTGCACCGCACCCAAATACCTCCCAAACTCGGGTAAGAGCGGAAGTGCGGCGCTTCCTATCGAACGCGCTTTGGATAGGAAAACCCGGGCAAACCGTCCTCTTCCAAACCCACGGAGCCGGTTGGCGCAAGTCCGTTCCCGAGCGGAGCAATCGCCATCACGCCGCTCGGGTTCGGTTCAGCTATTTGTTACGCGGCGACCCTCTCCTGCCCGCCAGTGCTTGCCTTCGACCAGTCAAGCTGGAGCTTGCCAGCCCCCGCTTCGACCGCCGCCAGCAAGGTGCCGTTCGCCACATGGCTATAGCGAGCCGTGCTGATGTGGCTCTTGTGCCCGAGTACGGCTCCAACCGTGTAGAGGTCGATCCCGGCGTTGATCATGAACGAGGCGGCGGAATGCCTCAAGTCGTGGATGCGGACATCACCCAGCCCTGCCGCCGCCCTCGCCGTCTGCCACGAGTGCTTGATCGACGTGAACGGCTTCCATGTGTCCGGGTTGGGCAGGAGATAGGCGCAGTTCTTGAAGCGGGGCAGCGCAGCAATCAGGTCCACCGCCGCTTGTGAGAGAGGCACGTGCCGGGCCTTGCCCGTCTTCGACAGCGGGATCAGCCACATGCGCCGGTCCAGGTCCACGTCCTGCCATCTGGCGTTCAAAAGCTCGGACCGACGCGCGCCCGTCAGCAATAGCAGCCCGACGACGTATTTGAGCTGCGTGTTCCGGGATGCGGCCACGGCCTTGGACAGCCGTTCCGCCTCTTCAGCGGTGAGGAAGCGATCGCGGGCGTTGCTGAAGGCGCGACGCGGGACGCCCCTGACCGGGTTCTTGTCGCCGCCCGGCACTGCCCATTGGTTCGCCAACTCGAATGAGCGGCTGAAGATCACCCTGATCTTCTCGACGGTAGCGGGCTTCAACGTCTCCGACTTCTCCGCCAGCCAATTGGCGACATCCGATTGCTGGATGTCGGTCAGCCGCACCTTACCCCAGCGCGGTATGACGTGCTTGCGCATGTAGCCCTCCGTCGTCTCGAAGCTGCGCTGGTACGTCGCGGCGAACGAGAGGTGTCGTTCCGCCACTTCCGCATAGGTCGGCACGGCCTTGCGCTCTTCCTTGCGCGCCATCGGATCACCACCGAGCACCACCTCCGAGCGGAGGCGTTTGGCTTCCTTGCGGGCGCGGTCGAACGTCAGGTCTTCATAGCGCCCGATCTTGTGCTGGCGCTGGCGTCCATTCGCGTCGAAGTACCTGAGATAGTAGGTCTTCCCGCCGCTCGCGCGGCATTCAAGGACGAACCCGTTGACGATCGTATCCCAGTAGTCGGTCTTCTTCTTGTCATCCTCGCAACGGGCGAGCAGGGCGGATGTGTTGTCGAGCTTCATCTTTGGCATGTCGAGATTCCTTCTGAATGGGGGTTGGATCACGCCCGCCACGCGCCGCCGATCGGCTCCCGAGGGTCGGGGCCGGGGTGCGTCGAATCGGTGCTGGTGGGGCGCTGGCGCTGCTCTCAGGGCAGGCCGGACGTCGAGAGCCGGGGCGATCGGTCGCACCCGGTCGGCTGGGGGAGGGAGGGGCAGCAGCTTCCGCAATTCGCGGCGGCTTTGGCGGTTTTTGCCTCCCCTCCCGCCCCTACCCCGTCGCTGACAACGACGGGGCTGGAGACAACGGGCTAAAAGACCTCGCCCGGTGCGGTGGCTTTCGCGTTCATGGTCGGCTCCATCGCCTTCACCTTCTCGGCAACGGCAGCCTTGCGCTTGGACTTCAGGTCATCGGCGTTCGGCTCTCGGAACGGCACGCGCCAGCGGTAGATGCCGTTGATGCGCTTGGGATCGCCGAGACTATCACGCAACGCCGAGGCGCATTCCTTGGCTTGTGCGTTGGTGGGCTTCTCGTACCCGAGCAGTTCCGCCACTTCGGAGGCCGTCAGAGCGGGCAAGCCCGCCTCACCCGCACGGTTGGGATCGAGCATGTCGTGTAGCTGCTCGGCCATGACGCTGACGACGATGTGCCGCTTGTTCCACTGTTCGAGGGCGGCTTCTTCGGCGTCGTTCAGCCACCAGGGCTCACCGGCCTCTACTTCGCTCGCCACTTGAGCGAACACCTGCTGCATGTCGATGCGGTGATGGAAGTCGAGCGCATCGACCGCAATCGTCCACCATCGGCTGTTTCCAGTGCGGTCTACGAGGAAGTGACCGTCGTTCACGGTGGCAAGGAACACCGTGCGGCGGGGATACTCAGCCTCACGACGGTCATAGGGGCGACGGAGCCGATCGGAGTCGGCGGTGAGGAAGCCCTTGAGCCGGGCCACGTCGCGCCTGAACGAGCTGTCCAGCTCCCCAATCTCAACGATCCAGTGACCGATTGCGCCGAGAATGGAGTCCTTGTTGCCCGCATCGAGGTGGTGGTCGATCTTGATCACGCTCTCACGAAGCGCGGGGTTGGAGACGAGGGCCTTGACCCAGCTCGTCTTGCCGATGCCCTGCCGCCCTTGCAGGGTCAGGACGCCCCTGCCCTTGTACGCCGGTACGGTCGCCGCCGCAGCGGCACTACGCAGCCACTTCCTGAGTAGATCCTTCTTCAGTTCATCGGGATAGTCGGGCTGGGCGATGACCGATGCGTACACTTCCGCCAGCCGGTCCATGCCGTCCCAGGGCTTGCTTCGTATCCAGTCCGCAACGGGGTTGTAGGCGTTTAGGTCGGCCACCGCGTTGATGTATTCGGGGACGAGAGTATGGGACATTCGGACGCTGGTGGCGAGGCTGATGATTGTCGTCACCGCCACATTGTCCAGGTTGTCGGGAGTGCCTTGATGGCCGGGTAGCTCCACCTCGACCTTCTTCTTGATGGTATTGTAGCGGCAGCGGATACCGGCTTGATCGAGCAGGTAGGCGACGTTGTTGATGGTCGCGAGCACTTTCTTGGAACCGGGCTGCTTCTGATCGGGGAAATTGGGAAGCATCATCGCGTGCCCTCCGATCCAGCCAGTCGTTCGGACGAAGCGGAAGTCGCTTCCAGTCGGTCAAATCGGGTGTTCAGGGCGTCAGCGGTCGCCCGCCATGTCGCAGCGATGCGCTCGCCACGGCTTACGTTGTGGTTCATATTTCTCCTTTGATGGGGATTTCCGTTCGACCAAACGGCGGAACGGGTACGACCTTCCCGAACCCTGCATGACGCAGGGCGCTGTTCGACGCGGGAAGGCCGAAACGATTGTATCGTTCAGGACCGGCCCGCCCGCCGGTATGTCAAACAGCGATCCTCCGCAGAACGGGCGCTGTCGAACCGGAAACCTAATCTTGGACGAGGAGATATGCCTCAGACGCAAGCGTGGCGTGATCTGGTTCGATCATCGCCCTCATTGCTCTTGCGGAGGACACCCCGGCGGCGTTGGCTTAAAGCCGTTACCGGGGGAACGGGCCGATAGGCGTCGGCCAAATACCGGTCAAGCCCTCTTTTCACCAGCGCTGCCGGATCAAGCCTGCAACAATCACCAGCGCCGCAGCGCCAAGGCAGGCGAGCGGATGCCGGTCAAAAAGTCCGACGACAATGCACAAAGCCAGCAGGCCGAAGGTCTCGCGCGGGCACACGAAAACGCCGTAGACAATGGCGAGCAACAGCAGCACTCCGAGCGCCGCTGCCACCGCCTGCGCCGCCGCAATGACCAGCAGCGCCATAATCAGCATGCCTCCCGCCCCTTCAAGCCGCCTGCTCCCGGCACAGCTCCACAAGGTCCGCGTCAGCGTCGTCATGCACCAGCAAGTGGTAGGCAAACCCGCTGTTGCCGACGGCGATGATCGCTTCATCGTAGCTGGGGCTGACGCGGGCGACGTAGTCCAACCCCGGACAGGAGGTGGTCTGGCCGAATCGGTTGCCGTCCAGGTCGATGAGAGGCGTGAACCCAATCGCTGCGACCAGTTCCGGCTCGGTCGTCTCAGCACTGATGACGATGATTTCGCTCATGTTCAGTAGCCCGGCGGCGGTGAGGTGATCGACGCGGACGACGAGCAGCCGGTGAAGCTCAGCGTCGAGCGGTAGGCGAAGCGATCCCGGAATCGTCGCGCGGTCGTAGAAGTGAAGCAGAGGCATGGTGATGCTCCAAAAACGAGAAAAGCGCCCACGGCGGGATTGCCGGGACGCTGGGGGCCGCTCGGTGACGGCGGGCGTGAGGATTTCTGAGACTTGGGCGTCCGAGTGGGCCCGTCGTCAGTGCGGTTCAGGCCGTGGTCGTGCCTGTCGCTTCATGTGCGGCAGGCGCATACCGATGCAGAAGGTCTGCAAGTGCCGGGTCGATCGTTGTCCTGTCGGGCACCAGGAGCACGTCGGCGGGGCCATCGTCAGAGAAGACGAAGGCGATCTCGATCCAGCCGCCTTCGTGCCGCTCGATCCACTCCCAGGAAGGAGCGTCGTCGATCACGAGCGGGAAGCCGACCGCCGCCTCCACGTCGGCGATGCTGTCGACCGGCTCCACCACGAAGAAGCGGGCTGCGTCCTCTATGTCGCCGCCGAGCTGGTCGCGGCGGAGAATTAGCGGCGCTGGTAGATGGGCGTCTATCGGTCTCTCCAAGGCAGGCGCGAACGCGGCCGAAGTATCGATGATCAACAATGTCTATCTCCTTTGAGTAAAAAAAAAGCCCCCGGCGGTGAGGCCGAGGGCTGCGGTATGTGAAAGGTTGAGGAAGGCTATTCTTGGTCAGGATCGTCCAAGTCACGCTTGATCCTGAGAAGCGTCGGCTCAGGTTGATCGCGCGAGGGTTGCTTGCGGGCGACGTTCACGATCGCCGCGACGACTATGATTGCGAGCAGACCGAGGCCCGCCACCGGAAAGGCAGCGATCAAACTGAGCAGCCCCCCGATTAGCAGCAGAAAGATTGTCTCCTTTGTTCGGAAGATCAGGCCAGCGACCACTAACGCAATGATCACCAGCTTGAAGATGGCGAAGACGAGTGCAAAGGCGATCAGGGCTCCGACGATACGAGCCATCAGCGTGACGCTCCCCCATCTTCCTTCCAGCGCGAGAATGCGCAAGCGGTTTTCATCTTGCCGACAGCGGCGGTTTTTTCCTTCTCGCTGTCGCCGTAAGCGGCTGTATTGACTGCCGAAGATGCCTTGTAGCACTCGCTGGCCGCCAAAACATAACTCGATGGCTTAATTGGGCTGGTTCTGGGCGGACATCCATTGTGCGCAAGCACATTGAGGTTAGCGTTCATCGTCGTCAGGTGTGAAAGGTTCTGGGTTTCACGCGCACCCTGCTGAATTGCGCTCGTATCAATGGCCTTGCCTTCGACGTCGTTGAGAGCGAAGGCGACGATCTCCTGATCAATGGCTTCGTTAGTTGCGGTACACACGGCACCACCGGCCTCTCTCCCGCACGACATCAAGATCGACATGCATGCTATGGCAAGGGCAACGCTTGTTGCTGTTCTCCGAGTTTGGTTTATGTTCATCAGACATCCTCCCGATTTAGGTGATCACTCTTGCCAGTGCGCCTCAGCGCAGCAGGCGGGAGAAATTAGAGGGCGAGCGCCGAAACGGAGCTAACGCCTTCGAGTTCAAAGACGTGCTGGGCTCCCTTTGTAATGGATAGTGGACGCGCGGCATCGCGCCAGACGCGGGTGCGCTGACGTTTCGTGTCGATGCCGTCATGAATATCACGCCCCCTTGCGGAGCGGCCTTCGGCTCAACCTCGTGCCGCCCCTATGTCCTCTTGGGGCGACGGCTGAAGCCGGATGTTCAGAACCTGACCAAAGGCGCAGGCGGATGCGCCTTTAGGCCGAAGCCCTGGACATCCGCGCACCCCACCCGGCCGCAGTGGTGCTGCGAACCGAGTTCCTTTGGGTTGAGGTTCTGACGCCCCGCCCCCCGGCTTTCACGGGAGGCGCGATGATCTTGGAAGGGTTGAGTGCGCTTCGCAATAGCCGTTTGCCACGGCGCTCACGTCGCAATCGGCTTCCATATAAGATGGTCAAGCTTGCGCGCGGTTGGTTCGGGACATCAGGGTGCCCCGCGTGAACAGGTGCAGGAAAGATATGATGGCGCTGATTTCGGGTTCGGCTGAGGAGGTGCTGCACCGAGTGCAGCTAGTATTGCGCGAGGACGTTCCCGGCGCGAATTGTCAGATTGTCGACTACGGCAAGCGGATTGGCTGCGGCGAGTTGGACGTCCACGGCAAGCTGCACGAATTGCAATGGATCATCCGCGACCTCGACGACGGGGACGTGAAGCTGGACGCCAAGCGCATGGCGCAGGCCATCGCGGCTGCTAACTCTCGCGTTCAGACTGATTGCTGATCGTGGCTGTTAAAATGTCGGCAACGTCCTTTCAGAGCCACCCACACCGGACCCACACCGGAGACCCAGGAAAGGCCCTTCGGCCTACAAACGTCGTCGTCCCTTGTGAAAGCGCCTCTGGGAAGGTGGTGCCGCTTACAGGACTCGAACCTGTGACCCCCGCATTACGAATGCGATGCTCTACCAACTGAGCTAAAGCGGCCCGGGATCGCCCCCTGGCAAGGGTCGGGCGCTTAGCAACGCAGCCTCGCGGTGGCAAGCGCGATCGCGGTTTACGCGGCGTTTACCAAGTGGGGTGCAGGACATCGTTTCACGAAGGCGCGGGGAATCGAGCTCCGCCGCCAGCGAGGGCGATGGCATGGACACGGCGCACGGAATCGGGGACGGCGCGATCGAACAAGGCTCCCACGATCTGGACGGGGGCGTCGACGGCGGCGTCGACCAGATGTTCGAGCTTGGCGGCGACGAGCGGCGGATGCACGTCCGCGCGTACAATCACTGGGTGTCGCTGCTGAAAGGCCGCGCTTATCCCGCGATCGAGGATCTCGATCCCGAAGGCATCGTCGACTTCGGTCCGCACAGCGTCCTGCTCGATTTCACGGGGGGGCTCGAGGACCCCAAGATCGCCTATCTCGGCCCTGCGCTGCGCACCGAATGCGGGCTGGAGACGCCGATTGGGCGAATTTCCGACGTGCCCAGCCGTTCGCTGCTGTCGCGGCTGACCGATCATTACCTCCAGATCATCGCCAATTGCGCGCCGATCGGGTTCGAAGCCGAGTTCGTCGGCATCCGCGACCGCACGACCCTGTACCGCGGCATCCTGATGCCCTTCTCGTCCGACGGCGAGGGGATCGACTTCATCTACGGCGTGATCAACTGGAAGGAGGTCGTCGACGCGGCCACCCAGGCGACGCTCGACGCCGAGCTCGAAGCGGCGCTGCGCGATCCGCCGAAGCCCGTGCCTGCGGCGGCGGTATGGGCGGATGGGCCGAGCCACGCGTTCGAGGACGCCGACCCGCCCGCAGGATCGCTTGGCGACCGGCTCGCGATCGCGCGGGAGAGCGCCGCCGCGGTGCGCGCCGCCGACACCCGCAGCCGGTCCGCGCTGTACCGCGCGCTCGGCCGCGCGCACGATTTCGCGCTGGCGACCAACGAGGATGCGGAGGGCTATTCCGCGCTGCTCGTGCACGCCGGCATTGCGGTCCAGGCGCGCGCGCCGATGACCCCGGTGGTCAAGCTCGTCTTCGGCGCCGACTATGACAAGACGCGGGTGACCGAATTCGCCGCGGTGCTCGCCCACGCGCGCCGCCACGCGATCCCCGCGGGCGGGCTGTCGCCCTTCCTCGACGCGTTCGATGGCGGCATCAAGGCGGTGGTCGCCGCCGAGCGCCAGGCCAAGAAGCCCCCGGCCAAGGTGGTCGAGCCGGTCGCATTCGCCGACCGGGGGGTCGTCGCCGAAGTGACGATGACCACCGACGCCAAGCCGGGCAGCGCGCTGCTGCTGGTGGCGCGGGTTGCGGATGACGGGCGGGTTGAGGTTGTCGGGAGCCTCACGCGCTCGCCGCTGGTGGATCGCGCTGTTCGGGCATTGGGTTGACTCACCCGAAGACGCGAAGAAGTTTTGTTCGCGCAGAGGCGCGGAGACGCGGAGAAGTTGCACCTGGGGCGGTTGTCAGCCTGTCAGTCGCGAGCAACAATGAAAGAGCCCTGACGGGCTCGAACCGCTCAAGCGCCGCAGGCGCCACTTAGATCTTCGTTTCCGCGTCTCCGCGCCTCCGCGCAAACAGACCCTCTTCCCTTCGCGCCTTCGCGAGAACAATCCTATCGAGCCAGCAGCACCCTCGCCTGCCCCGCGATCTGCGCCAGCATCGCCGCGTTGGGCGCAGCCGCATGGCGGGCGCGGTCGATCACCGCCTTGAACTGCGCGACGCGGGGCGCGTTCGCCGACAGCCACGTCTCCACCGCCGCCTGCGGTTCGCCGCCGCCGCCGCGCGCCAGCGCGTCGAGCCGGAGCTGCTGGAAATCGCGTGCGAGCCCCGCGATCAGCAGCCGCTCCCACGGATCGCTCGGCGACAGCCGCGCCGCGGTCGCCTGCGCCCAGTCGAGACCGAGCGCCTGGCCCAGCCGCGTGAACGCGCGCGTCAGCTCCGCCTCGTCCAGCCCGAGCCGCTGGCCCAGATCGGCAAGACCCACCGCCCCGTCGAGCTCGAACAGCCGCACCACCTGCCGCGCCAGGTCCGCGGGCGCGCCCAGCGCCTCCAGCGACCCGGCGATGCGCGCGCTCTGGCTCCGCGCCTCCTCCAGCAGCAGGTGTCCGGTCTGCTGGTCGAGCTGCGCGATTCCCTTCGACAAGCGCGCGAACACGCCCTCGACGCTTGCGCCCGACGGGGTCACCCGCAGCAGATCGGCGATCTGCGAGCGCACCCCCTTGGCGGCTTCGTCGAACAGCGCCAGCCGTCCCGCCTCGGGCATCGGCGTCGTCTCGATCGCCCGCCACAAGGCGTCGAGCCCGAACAGCCGCTCGGTCACGACGAACATCGCCGCGATGTCCGCCATCGCCGCGCCTTCCTCCTCGGCGAGTTCGAACGGGTGGAGGATGCCCAGACGGTTGACGATGCGGTTGGCGAGCTTGGTCGCGACGATCTCGCCGCGGAGGCGATGCGCGTCGATCGCCGCCGCTTGCGTCTCCTGCATCGCAGGCGGGAAGGCGGCGTGGAGGTCGGGGGCGAGCGCGGGATCGAGCCCCAACCCCCGCGTCTCGATCGCATCCTGGAGCGCGAGCTTGGCGGTGGCGAGCAGCACCGCGAGCTCGGGCCGGGTCAGCCCATGCCCCTCCAGCCCGCGGCGGAGCAGGATTTCGCCGGAGGCGAGCCCTTCCACCGCGCGATCGAGCCGTCCCTCCGTCTCGAAGATCTCGATCACACGCGCGTAGCTCGGCACCGCCGCCGCGCCGCCGGTCTCGGCGATCGACAGCGCCAGCGTCTGAAGGCGATTGTCCTCCAGCACGAGGCCCGCAACGTCGTCGGTCATGCTCGCGAGCAGGTCGTTGCGTTCCTCGAACGCCAGCCGCCCCTCGATCATCTCGCGGTTCAGCGCGATCTTGATGTTGACCTCGTTGTCCGAACACTCGACGCCGGCCGAATTGTCGATGAAGTCGGTGTTGATCCGCCCGCCGCGCGCCGAAAAGGCGATCCGCGCCGCCTGGGTGGTGCCCAGGTTCGCGCCCTCGCCGATCGCGGTGACGCGCAAGCTCTCCGCGTCGACGCGCAGGCGGTCGTTGGCGGGATCGCCGACGGTCGCGTTGTTCTCGGCGGCCGCCTTCACATAAGTCCCGATGCCGCCGAACCACAGCAGGTCGGCGGGCGCCCGCAGGATCGCGGAGATCAGCTCGCTCGGCTCCATCGCGTCGGCCTCAATGCCCAGCGCGGCGCGGACCTCCGGGCTGAGCGGGACCGACTTGTCCGTGCGCGCGAACACCCCGCCGCCGGGCGAGATCAGCGCGGCGTCGTAATCCGCCCAGCTCGACCGCGGCAGCGCGAACAGCCGCGCGCGCTCATCCCATGACGCCGCGGGGTCGGGGGTCGGATCGAGGAAGATGTGGCGATGGTCGAACGCCGCGACCAGCCGGATCGCCCTGGATAGGAGCATACCGTTGCCGAAC
>SXHP01000279.1 GCA_005773165.1 Sphingomonadales bacterium
CTCGCCCTGCTGGGCGCGGGCGCCGCCGCGCCGCGGGCCTTTGCTGCGCCTCCCGCGCCGCCGATCGGCCTCGCGCGCGCCAATTATGCCGACCGCGTCGCGGCGATCTGGTACGGGCAGATGCTGGCGGTGTTCCTGACGCTGCGTTTCGAGCACAAGGCCGCGGCGGTCGAGCCGATCCATGCCTTGCCGCGGCGCTTCACCTCAGCCTTTGTCGACGACGACTGGTATTACGAGATGTGCGCGGTGCGCGCGTTCGAACGCTACGGCGTCGACATGACCGCCGACCAGCTCGGCCGCCAGTGGCTGGAGAACAATTGCGGTGCCTGGGGATCGAGCCGGGAAGCGCTCGCCAACCTCAAGCGCGGGGTGCCCGGTTCGCTGGCGGGGCACCCACGGCACAACCGCTATTGGTGGACGATCGGGCCCGTCTTCAGCGCCGACCTGTACGGTGCGGTGGCGCCGGGAATGCCGAATTTGGCGGGCGCGATGGCGCGGCGGTTCGGGCATGTGAACGGCTATGGCGAGGCCGTGGACGGCGCGGTCATCTGGGCGGGCGCGATCAGCCTGGGCTTCGTCGAGCGGGATGTGCGGACTGCGCTGACCGGCGCGCTACGCCTGGTGGACGCAGGGTCGGCGTACCGGCAGTGCCTGCAGCTGGTCGTGCGGATGGCGTCGGGCGGCGCATCGTTCGAGGCGGTCGTCGACGCGGTCGAAGCGGGATGGCGGCATCGCTATCCGCAGTCGAACAATGCGGTGCCCAACGGCGGCATCGCGGCCGCGAGCCTGTGGTTCGGCGAGGGCGATTTCTGGCGGACGATCAATTTGGCGTCGCGCGCCGCCGATTTCACCGACACCGACAACAGCGCCGCCTCCGCCATCGCGGTGATCGGCGCGATGCGGGGAATGGCGGCGCTCCCGCCTGAGCTGGCCGCGCAACTGGGCGACCGGGTGCAGGGGACCGAGAACAACGGCGTGCCCTTCACCCCGCCGGTCGACGAGCGGATCAGCGACCTCGCGCGGCGGACCGCTGCGATCGGCGAGCGGATGATCGCGGCGAACCGCGGCGCGGTCGCCGGCGACGCGCTGCGGATCGCGCGCCAGACCCCGGTCGCGCAGCCTGCCGAAACCTTCACGGCGGGCGATCTCACGCGCTATTGGGCCGCCGACTGGACGCTGCGAAGGGCGGGGTGGGGCGGCATCCGCGGCGCGACCTATCTCGACGGCGACGTCCTCGCCACCTATCCGGAGGACGAGGCGCGCGGGCTCGTCCTGTCGCGGTCGGTCGGCGGCGGATCGGCGACGTTGGCGGTGGAGGTCGGGGCCGATCCGGGCCGCGCGTGGCGGCTGCGGGTGTACGCGGGCAATCGCAAGCTGCACGAGGAGGTGATTGAGGGCGTGCCAGGCAGGCGCAAGCTCAAGTCTCTGCGTGTCGATCTGGGTGCGACCGCCGGATCGGGCGAGACGCTCCGGCTGTACCAGACCGTTCACGACATCGGCGACCGGACCCCCGGCACGGCCTATTGGCGCAAGCCGAGCATTTCTTAGGAGCATTCATGCGGATCACCGCGATCACCCCCCATGTCATGGCCGCGGGCGCGCCGGGCGAGACGAGCTGGTCAGCCAAGGGCATGAGCTCGGCGGGAAGCCGCTGCTGGTGTTTCGTGCGCGTCGACACCGACGAAGGCGTCCACGGCATCGGCGAAGGAAGCGGCTGGCCGCTGGTCGTCGCCGCCGCCATCGCCGATCTCGCCCAGGTGCTGATCGGCGAGGACGCGCGCGACATCGACCGGCTGTGGCACCGGATGTTCGTCGCGCAGATGGGTCACGGCCAGACCGGGGTGATCGGCGCGGGCGCGATCGGCGCGATCGACATGGCCTTGTGGGACCTCAACGCCAAGGCGCTCTGCGTGCCGGTGTGGCGGATGCTCGGCGGCAAGTTCCGCGATCGCATCCGCGCCTATGCCCACGCCAGCTCGGTCGAGACCGCGCGCACCGCGGTGGCGCAGGGGTTCACCGCGCTCAAGGCGGGCAACGTCGTCGACGCGGTCGACAAGATCGCCGCGCTGCGCGAGGCGCTGGGCCCCAAGATCGACCTGGCGGTCGACCTCCACGGACCGCCGTGGATGACCGCGGCCGACGCGATCCGCACCGCGCGGCGGCTGGAGCCCTTCGACCTGCTGTTCCTGGAGGAGCCGGTGCCGCCCGAGGACGTCGACGGGCTGCGCCGGGTGCGCGCCGCGACGACGCTGCCGCTGGCGGCGGGTGAGCGCGGCGCGATGCTCTGGGGCTATCGCACGCTGATCACCGAAGGGCTGGTCGACATCGTTCAGCCCGACACAGGACGGGTCGGCGGCATCACCCAGCTCCGCAAGATCGCCGCGCTGGCGGAGGCGCACTTCGTCCAGGTCGCGCCGCATTCGGGGACGCTGGGCCCGGTCGCCGAGTTCGCGGCGATCCACTTCCTCGCGTCGATCCCCAACGGGCTGATCCACGAGCGCTTCCTCAAGGACTGGGACGGGCGCGAGCGCGTCATCACCGAGTCGCTGGTGATCGAGGACGGCCATGTCGTGGTGCCCGACCGCCCGGGGCTCGGCACGGACCTCAACCTCGACGAGATCGCTCGCCACCCGGCGGGACCGAACATCGCGAGCGGCAACGAGCGCTACCTGGCGTCCTATGAGGCGGGGACGAGCGAGGAGCGCGTTTACGTCCAACCCCGCCGCGGCCGCGCCGCGTTCTTCGGCGATCGCTAGGCCAGAAGCGCTCAGCCGGCGTCCCCAGGCCGCCCGTCAGCGAGGGCGACGCGCGGCGGCGGCCTCCGCCTGTACGAAGTCGTTCAGGTCCACCATCCAGACGTTGCGCGTGCCGCCGACGAAGCCGTTGAACACCACGTAACGACCGCTCCGGTCCCAGGCCGGATGCGGATCGATGCGGAACTCGCCGCCTGTCATCGAGACGTACACCTCGGCGACCTTGTGCTCCTTGCCGGTCCGAAGATTGATCAGGCGTAGCGGCACGGTGCCGTCCCGCCGCGTCAACGGCTCATCGGGGTAGGCGTCGGTGATCATCAGCGGCAATCCCGCCGGGTGCATCGACGGATGGCCCGAGCCCGGCTTGAACACCGTCTTCATGTCGCTTCCGTCATAGCGGACCGTGACGAGCTCCAGCCCCGGCTCCGCGTCCACGTCGAGGTTCATGGAGACATGCTCGCCGTCCGCCATCCAGTTGATGTGATGCCCGCCGCGCGCCCATTGCGCCGCGGTCACAGCAGTGCGGATGTCGGACCCGTCGGCGCGCATCGTGATCACCGCACGCGATCGGCCCGCGCCCGGCTTCGACCATTGGTAGGAAACGAGGAGGCGGGTGTTCTGCGGATTCCACTTAGTCTGGAACACGTAGAACTCGTGATCGTCGGGCGCGGCGACCGCGAGCGCGGGGCTGGTCTTGCGGAAGATGTCGTAGGAGGACGCAATCAGCCGTCGTCGGCCGGTCGCGACGTCGCTGACGAAGACCCCGTTCTCCCGCCGTGGACCCAAGCGGCGCGGCGCAGCGCTGTCGGGGACGACGACGCCATAGCCGACCTGGGCGAAGCGTGCGGTGGCGAGGTCGTGCCCCGCCAATGCCGCGCCGTCCGAGGACGCCATGAACAAGGGTCCGTCGATCCTCTTTCGCCGCATCGTCCCGGGGTCCAGGCTGATCGCGAACGGACGCCAGGACGCCAGATCGACGTCGTTGAACAGCAGATCGCGATCGGTGCGCCCCCATTGCACCTGCGCGCCCAGCTGCATCTCCCAGCCACGGGTTCGCGCCACGGCGCGTTCCGCTTTGGAGCGGAGGTCGACGATCACGACGTCGGCCAGGTCTCCGGCGACCGGCGACCTGTTCTCATACGGCAGGCGGAGCAGCGCGACGTAGCGCCCGGACGGGCTGACCGGCGACGTGTCGAAGAAGCGGTGGATGATTCGGCCGTCCGCGATCAGCCGCAGCTTGTGTCCCCAGATCCGGCGCGTCGGGTCCGACTGCGCCGCCGCCTGTCCGGCGGCGCTGTCGCGCGTGCTCGCAGCGGGCCCGGTCATCAGCGCCAACGCTGCGATCGTCGTCCGGATCAGCCCGAACGGCAAGGATCGGCGCCGCTGATCCACCGGGCGCACGCTGCGGCCGAGCGGCATTACGGCTGCGGCGCGGGCGGCAGCTTCACCGCCTGCACCGCGGCGATGTCGACGGTCTGGCGTGCGAAGCCGAGGTGCATCGCGACCGTAACCTTGAACGCGGGCGACGCCTTCGTGGCCGTGCCCTCGATCACATAAGGCGCGAACCGGTCGGTCAGCTTGAGGCGGGCGGGCTTGCCATAAGCGGTCGCGGGCGGATCGCTTTCGCGGATCACCGCCTCCACCATCGCGGTCTCGCCCGGCTCGACGCTCGAGGCGCGCAGCCACAGCGTCGCCTTGATCCGGTCGCCGGCCGCGACCTTCTCGTTGATGAAGGTGTTGATCCCCGCGTGCCACGGCTTTTCGGCCGCCGCGACGACGACGCGCAGCACCTTGCCGTCAACCTGCGGGTCGGCGACCGTGCTGCTCGTCTGGGCGGCGCCGAACGGCTTGCCCGTGCTGAGCTTGACCGGCTTGCCCGCCTCTTGCGCGACCAGCGCGCCGCCGCACGCGCACGCCATGACGATCGCGATCCCCGCGGCGAGGTTCCTTGCCTTGCGCATCCTACTCTCCCTTTTCTGCTTTGGAACTCATGGCGCGATCATCGGGGTGACGGGCGCGCCGGCGACGCCGGGGTCGAGCACCAGGACCGCGCCCGCAAGGTCGTCCGGATCGGGCCGGGTCAGCCGCTCGCGCATCGAGGTGACGAACAGCCGGTCCAGCGCCGCGCCGCCGAACGCAGGCCGCGTCGGGTTCTCGACCGGCAGCGCGATCGTCCGGTCGAGGCGTCCGTCGGGTGCGAACCGGTACAACTCGCCGCCGCCGACGCCCGCGCTCCAATAGCCGCCCTCGGCGTCGACCGCCCCGCCGTCGGGACGGCCGGCGAGCGCGTCCATCCGCGCGAACTCCGTCGCGGGCCCAAGCGCGCCGCCGTCGTATGCGCAACGCCAGATCGTCTGCACCGACGGGTGCGAATCCGACCAATAGAGCGTGGCGCCGTCGGGCGAGAAGGCGAGGCCGTTCAACGTCCAGAACCCTTCCGCCAGGCAGGTCCAGCCGTCCGGGTCCAGGCGCAGCAGCCGTCCTTCGGGCGCTGCGCCGAAGCGGCTGTTGCGCATCGTGCTGACCACCAGCCGACCCGCGGGATCGACGCAGGCGTCGTTGAACCGGTGTTCGGCCGGATGGTCTTGCGGCGCGTCGATCCGCCGCCAGTCGTCCCATCCCGGCCGTCCGGCGAGCAGGTGCGATTCGAGCGCGACGACCACCCCGTCGGTCGCGACCACCACCGCGGACGCCATCTCGGGCATGTCAAAGGAGGTCGCCTCGCCGGTGTCGACGTCGTGCCGCCAGAGCCGGTCGGACCAGATGTCGACGCTGTACAGCCGCTGCTCGCGCGCGGACCAGCAGGCGGATTCGCCGACGCGGGCGCGGACGGCCCCCAGGGGTGCGATGGTCATGCCGCGCGCACCGGAGCGAGCCGCTCGACGAAGATCTTGCCCGGGTTGAGGATGCCCGCGGGATCAAGCGCGGCCTTGATCGACGCCATGACCTTGACCCCGTCCTCGCCCATCTCGTCGACCAGCTTTTCGCGCTTGCCCAGACCGATGCCGTGCTCGCCGGTGCACGTCCCCTCCATC
>SXHP01000280.1 GCA_005773165.1 Sphingomonadales bacterium
CGCGGGCGTGCTTTGGGCATGGTCATGCGGCTGCCCGAGCGCGACTCGTACAGCTATCACCGCGACAAGATGTACGCGAACCTGTCGGTCGCGATGGGCGGCCGTGTCGCGGAGGAGATCATCTTCGGCTACGACAAGGTGTCGAGCGGCGCGAGCGGCGACATCCAGTACGCGACCGGTCTCGCGCGCGACATGGTCACCAAATGGGGCATGTCCGACAAGGTCGGCCCCGTCGAGTACGCCCAGCCCGAGGGCGAATCGTTCCTCGGCTATTCGTCGTCGCAGCCGGTTCGCATGTCGAATGCGACTGCGCAGCTCATCGACGACGAGATCAAGCGCATCGTCGAGGGCGGGCTCGCCCGCGCCAAGGCGGTGCTGACCGAGCATGTCGACCAACTCCACCTGCTTGCGGGCGCGCTGCTCGAATATGAAACGCTGTCGGGCGACGAGATCAAGTCGTTGATCGCCGGCGACGAGATCAACCGCGACTCGGGTCCAAAGTCGCCGTCTGTCCCGCGCGCGGGCACGTCGAGTCCGAAAACCCGCCGCGGCGGCGGCCCGTTCGGTTCGCCCGCGCCCGCGGGGGCCTGACGTTCAGCGAAGCGCAATGAAAACAAGGGCATGGTCCGTTCTCCAGCAGGAGGGCGGCCCATGCTTCGTTTCGTGATAGGCGCGATCTTCGCTACCTTCGCCGCGGCCCCTACGGTCGCGGGACCGACCGTCGCCGCCTTTCTCCAGCGCGCCAACCCGATCCGAGACCAGGGCGTGCTCGGCATGCTCTCTCCCGACGTGCCGCAACTCCGCGCCGAGGCGAAGGCGGCGGTCGCCCAGATGAAGGCGGATCGCGCTGCACGCGTTCGGGCGGGCAAGCCGCCGCTCTACTGCAAGCCCGCCGGAGAGCCTGATCCAAGCGTCGAGGAGGTCGTCGACGCGCTCAACGACCTGTCACCCCGTCAGCAGAGAACGATGCCGCTCAATGACGGCATCGCGCGGGTGATGGCGCAGATGTTTCCCTGCCGCTGATCACGCGGCCACCCCCATCGCGACCAGGCCGAGCACGAACAGCAGCAGAACGGTCACGGAGAAGGTCGCCAGGAACATCGTGCGCCACAGCGCCGAGAAGAACGACAGCCGGTACGCGCCCTTCAACTGTGCGAACATGTGGACGGGCGGGATCAGCAGGGCCGCGGCCCATAGCAGCCCGCTGCCCACACTCAACGCGACCAGCAGCTCGAGTGCGATCACCAGCAACGACATGAACGCGATCGAATAGGTGACGAAGATCGCGTGGTCGTACAGCCCGTAGCCTCGTCGCCAAAGAAAGAGCAGCGCGACGAAAGGGATCGACAGCAGGATCAGCGCCCAGCTGAACTTGTACGCGCTCGACTGCACCTTGTACGCGATCAAGCCGGGGTTGGCGCGCGCTTTGGCGATGGCGGCGGTCAACCAAGGCGGCACGGTGCTGATCTCCGCTTCCGTCGGCGACGCGTCACGGGTGCGCAGCGCGTCCAGCGCGCGGAGGTCAGCCTCCGCTGCGGCGATGTCGGCGTCCATCGGCTTGGTCGCCCGCCCGGCGGCGACCGCGGCGGCTCGGCGGGCGCGCAAGTCGGCGAGGGCGGCCTCGGTTCTCGCGCGGCCGGTAGTTAGACCGGCGTCGACTCGCCCCGCCTGCTGCTCGACATTGGCGACCAGATCGGCCCCGGTCAGGCTGAACGCGGCGAACATCAGAAACACGGTGAACAGGAACAAGGCGAGCGGCGACACGAAGCGCATGCGCTCGCCCGCGATGTAGCGGCGCGTGAGTTCGCCGGGGCGAAGCACGAGCAGCGGCAGCGTCCGCCAGATCTTTCCTTCGAAGTGGAAGACGCCGTGCGCGATCTCATGTCCGATCGCCCCGACGCTGCGATGAACGTGCCCTGCCTGTCCGCACGCATGGCAGTGCGCGCCGATCAGTCGCGTGCCGCAATTGAGGCAGAGCGGCCGATGCGCTTCGCCGTGCTCAGTCCCGATCAACCCGCCGTTCCCCATAGCTTACCGTATTCACGCCGCGTCGGTTTGGCGAGAGGACGGCGTCTGTGATAGCGCGCGCCGCATGGACGACACACCCGAAGCGATGATCGCGGCGATGGGCGAGCGGGCGCGCGCCGCCGCGCGGACGCTCGCCCGTGCGCCGACCGCGGCGAAGCAGGCCGCGATCATGTCTGCGGCGCAAGCCTTGCGTGCGGCGGAGCCTGCGATCCTCGAAGCCAACGCCCAGGATATGGAGGCCGCATCAGGCGCCGGCCTGTCCGGCGCGATGCTGGATCGGCTGCGGCTCGATCCCGCACGCGTCGCGACGATGGCTGACGGGGTGGCTGCGGTGGCGCGGCTCGCGGATCCGGTCGGACAGGTGATCGACGACACGGTGCGGCCCAACGGGCTTGCGCTCGCCCGCGTGCGCGTGCCCATCGGGGTGATCGGGATCGTCTATGAGAGCCGCCCGAACGTCACCGCCGACGCCGCCGCGCTTTGCGTGGGCAGCGGCAACGCCGCGATCCTGCGCGGGGGATCGGAGGCGCGCCGCAGCAACGCCGCGGTTCACGCGGCCTTTGCCCAGGGGCTGGAGTCGGGCGGGCTCCCCCGCGCTGCGGTTCAGCTTGTACCCACGGCCGACCGCGCGGCCGTAGGCGCGATGCTCGCCGCGGAGGGCGTCATCGACTTGGTCGTCCCGCGCGGCGGCAAGGGGCTGGTCGCACGCGTCCAGGCCGAGGCGAGGGTGCCCGTGCTTGCGCATCTGGACGGCATCAACCACGTTTATGTCGATGCCTCCGCCGATCCGGGGATGGCGGAGGCGGTGGTGCGCGACGCCAAGATGCGCCGCACCGGCGTATGCGGC
>SXHP01000033.1 GCA_005773165.1 Sphingomonadales bacterium
CGACTCTCATCGATATGATCGGCGCCAAGCACGTCGACAATCTCGTCGTAGCCGCGCGAAATCTTGTCTCGGTGGTAGGCGATGTCGGGAGCAGCTCCGCCGCGAAGGCGCCAAGCTCCACAGCCGCAAGCTGCGCGCCTTTGACGAGCCCCCTTTCCGCTAAGCGCGCGCAACCATCCGGCGCGAGGCGGCGTTACGCTCCCGAATCAATTTCGAAAGGGAGCCCGCCATGGCTGACGACACCCCCGACGCACCTGAGTCGAAGCCCGCGCCCAAGCCCCGCGCGCGCCGCTCGCCCGCCAAGTCGACCGCCTCTCGCCCCGCCGAAAAGCCCGCGGCCGCGAAGAGCAAGGCGGGCGCCAAAGCGCCGCCCAAGCCCCGCTCGTCCAAGCGCACCGGCAGCGCTGCGAAAACCACCACCGCCAGGGTGAAGAAGGCCGCGAGCACGGCGACCGACAAGGTCGGCGGCAAATGGGGCGCAGTCGCGATCGCGGGCGGCGCGATGGTCGCCGGCGCGGCAGCCACCGCGCTCCTCCTCCGCGGCAGCACGCCAAAGGACAAGCCGCAGGGCAAGCCCGGCAAGGGGGCCAAGCAGGCCGACGGCACCGACTCGTCCGAATCGTTCGAAGCCGGGATCGCCGACGAGGGCACGATCCCAAATTGACTTCTGATCCTCCCCGGAACGGGGAGGATCGGGCGCTCACCACCCCTTGGGCTTGCCCTTGTTCTGCCGGTCGAGCCACGTCTTCAGCGGCGCGAAGTAGCGGACCAGCGCGCCGCCATCCATCTCGCGGCTTCCGGTCATCACCTGCAGCGCGTCCGGCCAGGGCTTCGACTGCCCCATCTCCAGCATGGCGTTCAGCTTCGCGCCCACCTGCTTGTCGCCATAGAAGCTGCAGCGGTGAAGCGGCCCCTTCCAACCCGCCTGGCGGCACGCCGCCTCGTAGAACTGGAACTGCAGCACCCGCGCCAGAAAGTAGCGGATATACGGCACGCCCGCGGGCACATGGTATTTCGCGCCCGGATCGAACCGGGTCTCGTCGCGCGCCACCGGCGGCTTGATCCCCTGATACTGCAGCCGCAGCGCATCCCATTGCGCCTGGTAATTGGCGGGCGTGGTCGCGCCGGAGAACACGCCCCACCGCCATTTGTCGATCATCAGCCCGAACGGCAGGAACGCCACCTTGTCCATCGCCTGGCGCAGCAGCAGCCCGATGTCCTTGTCCGCGCTCGGCACCTTGCTCTGGTCCAGCAGCCCGATCTGCACCAGATACTGCGGCGTGATCGACAGCGCGATCGTGTCGCCGATCGCCTCGGGAAAGCCGTCGTTCGCGCCGGTCGTGTAGAGGAACGGCTGCGCCTTGTACGCCCGCTGGTAGTAATTGTGGCCGAGCTCGTGATGGATCGTCACGAAGTCGTCCGCGTTCACCTTGGTGCACATCTTGATGCGGATGTCGTCGAGGTTGTCGATGTTCCACGCGCTCGCGTGGCAGATCACCTCGCGGTCGGCGGGCTTGGTGATCTGCGACCGGGTCCAGAACGTCTCGGGCAGCGGCGCGAAGCCGAGCGACGAATAGAAACCCTCGCCAGCCTTGACCATCTTGACCGGGTCATACCCCTTGGTCTTCAGCAGCTCGCCCGTGTCATAGCCGACGTCGCCTGCTCCCGCAGGCGCGACGAGGTCATAGATGTTGCCCCATTCCTGCGCCCACATGTTGCCGAGCAGGTCCGAACGGATCGGGCCCGTCTTCGCCTGCACCGAGTCGCCGTACTTCTCGTTGAGCTTCCAGCGCGTATAGGTGTGGAGCGCCAGATACAGCGGCTCGACCTGCTTCCAGATCTTGTCCGATAACGCCGCGAACTGCTCCGGCGGCATGTCGTATCCCGAACGCCACAGCGCGCCGACATCGGCATAGCCGAGCCCCTTGGCGCCTTCGTTCGCCAGCCCGACCATCTGGCCGTACTCGCCGCGCATCGGCGCGCCGACATTGTCGTGCCAGCTCGTCCACATCTCCTGCAGCTTGGCGGGATCGCGCACGTCGCCCATCGCGGCCTCGATGTCCGAACCGTTGATCGGCTTGCTGTCGAGCGTGCCGCGGCCCTTACCGTACGCCGACGCCATCTTGGTGGTCAGCGTCGCCAGGGCGTCGGCCGCGCCGGGCCGCGCGGCGGCGGGCAGCGTTATGCCGCCGCGCAGCAGGTCGAGCTTGCGCCTGGTATCGGGCGAAAGCCCGGCGGCGCCCGCGAACCGCGCCGCCTCCGTCGCGAGTTTGACCGACAGCTCGGTCTGCTCGGCGTTGACCCTGGCGGCGAGCGCGTCGGTGTCCTCGGTCAGATAGGTCGAGTTGATCCAGTTCTGCCGGTTGGCGGGCACCGACAGCTCGGCAAGCTGCTTTTCGGCGTCCGCGACGAAGGCGTCGGCCTGCGCGGCGGATGGGGCGTTCTGAGCAAGCGCGGGCGTCGCAAGAGCGAGCGCCAGGAGGGAGACGGCGGTACGCAGCATCGGCAATCCTATCCGGTAACTTATGCAACCGTCGATGCGCCCGCCCGTCAGGGCGGTCAAGTGGCGAGGAAGTCCGCCATCGCCCGCCCCAGTTCGGCCTTGGTCACCGAACTCATATGCCCGCCCGGCACCTCGACATAGGTCGCGTTCGGCAGCGCCGCCGCCAGCTCTCGCGCGGAGCCGTTGTCGAAATCCTCCTCCCCGCAAACGACCAGGCTCGGCTGGCGAAAGCCCGTCAGCGCCGCGCGCGGCGTATCGGCGAAGGTCTCGAGGACGCCGAGCAACGCCTCGGGATCGCCTTTGGTCGTCTTCAGGAACGCTTCCGCCATCCACTCGGGCGTGCCGCGCTGATGCTCCCCCAGATTGGTCAGGATGTTGCGGAAATGCCCGATCCGGCGTCCAGTCTCGATCAGTCCCTCCAATCCCATGCCGCAGAAGATCACCCGGCGCGGTTCGGCCCCGGTCATCAGCATCCGCGACACCGTCCGCGCCCCGAGCGAATAGCCGCCGAGGTCGTAGTCCGTCAGTCCCAGATGCGCGATCAACGCATGCCCGTCGCGGGTCAGAGCGTCGCGAGGGTATGCGGCGAGGTCATGCGGCTTGTCGCTCGCGCCATGCGCGCGCAGGTCCGGCATGACGACGCGAAAGCCCTTCGCCGCGATCGCCGCCGCATGCCCGTATCGGATCCAGTTGGTCTGCGCGTCGGAGAAATAGCCGTGAAGCAGGACCACCGGCCTGCCCTCCCCCATCTCCCGCCAGGCGAGCCGGACACCGTCGAAGCTCTCGAAGAACCGCGGCTCACCGGGGGCTGACACCGGCGTCCTCCCAGCGTTTCGTCAGCGGCGCATAATCGTCCGATCGCCGATCGGGCAGTCCGCGCGTGTCGAGCCACGCCTCGTGGCGGCTCTCGACGCCGAAATGCGAGGTCGGCTTGAACACCGACGGATCGTCGAAGCTGCCGACGGTCAGGTCGATGTTCCCCGATCCGGACAGATATTCAAAGGTCAGCGGCGTTCCGCATTCGCGGCAGAACCCACGTGCGGCGATCGGGGACGAGGCGTAGCGATCGGGCTCGCGCTCCCACGTCACCGCGTCGCGCGGCACATTCTTGAACGCGATCGACACGCCCCCGGTCGCGCGCTGGCACATCCGGCAGTGGCAGAGATAGGCGTCGTCGTTCGTCACCTCGGCGGTATAGCGCACCCGTCCGCATTGGCAGCCGCCGCTCATCCGCCTCGCCATCGTGTCACCCCTTCTGCAGATATCGCCGCCCGAGCAGTTCGGCGATCTGCACCGCGGTGAGCGCCGCGCCCTTGCGAAGGTTGTCGCTGACGCACCACAGCGACAGGCCGTTCTCGACCGTCGGATCGTCGCGCACGCGGCTGAAGTAGGTGGCGTAGTCGCCGGCGCTCTCGATCGGGGTGACGTATCCGCCGTCCTCGCGCTTGTC
>SXHP01000281.1 GCA_005773165.1 Sphingomonadales bacterium
CTTCGTCACCCTGTTCACCTTCCTGCTCCCGTTCATGGGCGACCGCCGCTAAGCGGTTGCGGCAGGGACATTCGGGGCCCGGCGGCGCGATCCGCCGGGCCTTTTCGTTTGGGGGGAAAGGACGTGCGGCTCAGGATCGAGGTCGACCTCGACTATTCGGTAAATCGCGCAAGCGACGTGCTGCTGCAGGTCGAGGCGGCAGCGATGGCGGACCAGCGGATCGTTTGGGAGGAGCTGACGGTGTGGTCCGACACGCCGATCCGCGCCGTTGCGGGCGAGGACGGCGTCGGCCAGCGGTGCTGGGTGCGCGCGGACACCCGGCTCACCGCGCGCTACCGTGCGTCGATCGACGTCGAGCGCGACGCGGTGCGGCTTGCGGATTACGCGCCGACGCCGGTGCGCATGCTCGATCCGCACCTCATCCCCTATGTGCTGCCCAGCCGGTACTGCCAAGCCGACCGGTTCGTCGGAACGGTCGAGCGCGCGTTCGCGGGGCTTGAGGGCGGAGCGCTCGCCGCCGCGCTTGCCGAATGGGTGGGCGGATCGCTCCGATACCGGTCCAACACGAGCAGCGGCGATACGACGGCGCTCGACACCTTCGCGACGCGATCCGGCGTGTGCCGCGACTATGCCCATCTTCTCGTCGCGATGGCGCGCGCGGGCGGCATTCCGGCGCGCTGCGTGTCGGCCTATGCGCCCGGCGTCGACCCGCCCGACTTCCACGCGGTCGCGGAGCTGTGGCTGGAGGGCGCATGGCGGCTGGTCGATGCGACCGGCATGGCCTCGTGCCAGGACATCGCGCGGGTGTGCGTCGGGCGCGATGCGACCGACATCGCCTTTATGACGATCTTCGGCGAGGGCGATCTCCTCCGCCAGCAGGTGCGCGTGACGCAGGAACGCCCGACCGCCTGAGCCGTTGTTCGTGCGAAACCAAGACAGGGACTGCCGCCATGACCGACATCAGCAAAAGCGCGATCGATAGCCTCTCGGTCGCTCCAGGCGGCGAGGAGGCGGTCGACGAGCGCCAGCAGGCGGGGCAGGACAAGTCGATCGCCAAGCGGCTGGAGAAGAATCCGGAGAGCGCGGACGCGAGGCTCGACAATGCGCTGGACGAGTCGATGGACGCGAGCGACCCGCCCGCGTCGACCCAGCCGGTCCACAGCACCGAGCCCGCGCCCTCGTCCGGCTACGATCCCGAGGCGGAGCGCAAGCGGCAGCGCTGATCGCCCGCCGCTTGGCTATAGTTGCTTGAAATCCTCACACGGCGGCGGTTCGCGTCGCCGACGCTCGGCTCGTCGCATCCGATGTTGCGGCGCAGCAGCTTTCGTGATCGCTTGTGAACGGGGGGCGACGACGCATTAAGGGTGGCGTTAACCAACCTGTGTCACGGTCCCTGCCAGAAGTGTTCACGATTGGGCGGGGTGGCGCGATGGGATCACGGATGAAGCCGGCGGAAGGGTCGATGACCCTGGCCGAGATGAAGGAGTTCGCGGGATTCACCTCGTCGACGCAGCGCTATATCCGGCGCTCGCTCGACATCGGGCTCGACCGCGAGGACGCGATGGCGCGCTGGTCGCGCGATGTCGTGGAAGCGGCGAGCATCCGCGCGCAGGCCAAGCTGTACCGTCGTCTGCCCGAACTGCGCGAGGCGGTTCCCGATGACAGCGGGCTGGACGCGATCGAGCCGTTCCTGCCGCCGCTGGTGACGCTGGCGGCGTTCGATCTGGGGCAGGGGCGATTGACAACCTTTTCGGCGTTCCGATTCTTGTACGAGCGGCTGATCGGGGCGGAGGTGCGGCCGTGGCTGCCCGCGGCGTTCTGCGCCGCGGCGGCGCTGCCCCATCTGCACCCGGAGCTCCGTCGCAAGCTGCTCCAGTCGATCAGCGAGGCCGCGGCGACCGCATCGGGCTGGTCGAACCGACAGCCTGCGTTCTTCCCTTATTGGGTGGAGAAGGTGGACGTGGCGGCCTAGAGGCTGGCGTCAGCCGAGCGTTCGATGGGGCGACGGCGGGGCTTGGTCACCGGCACGCCCTCCACCCCATCATCCCCCGGTTCGCCTGATCGAGGTGCAGGTGATCCGCGTGCGCGGCGTTGTAATCCGGTGACAGGGTCGTCGCGAACAGCTTGCACGCGCCGTCGTGGACCTCGCGGAGGAACGCGGCCTTCGCATCCTCGCCCTGCCAATCGCCCAGCACCCTGACGCGCGTGCCGTCCGCAAGCCGGAACCCGGCGACGTCGATCGCATCGGCGGTGGCGTGCTGGCTCCAGGTGCTGGAATCGCGGCCGGCGATGCGGCGGCAGTTGTAGCTGCCGAAATGCTCGATCGCGGTGACCGGCGCGCCGAAGTGGCGCTGTGCGGCGGGCTGGACCACATTCCATTCCCACATCGCCAGCGCGGCGGCGACGGGGCAGGCGACGCCGAGGTCGCGCGGCGCGAAGCCGATGCGGCGCGCACCTCCGGTCGCAAGGCGCACGCCGTCCTCATAGCCGCACTGCGCACCGTCACGGCGCGGCGGCAGCGCGATGTAGTTGACGCCGGCCCGGGTGAGGAGCGCCTGGCACTGCGCGAAGTCGTCGCCGAGCCCCGCAAGCTTGGCTCCCGTGAACAGCCCGACCGGCTGGCCGAGATCGAGCGGAGTCCAGGGCAGGTCCTGCGGCCGCCCGCGCAGCAGCGCCCAGGCGACAAGCGCGAGCGTCGCGGCGACGCCGAGCCCGACGATCCATCCGGCGATGCGGCGGACCCAGCGCATCAGCCGCGGGTCGCAGACGTGAGCGGCTCGGACGTGACAGGATAGCCGAGGTCCGCCGGTATGCAGAGCTGGTCGACGCCGTCCCGCCGCTCGACGAACGGCGTGACCGTCCGCACCGGATGCGCGAGCGCGTCGGCGCTCGCCGCGGCGAAATCGGTGAAGAGCGCGAGGCGTTCGAGGTTGCGGCGGGTGGGGTAGATGATCGTCGCGGCCCCTGCGTCGGCCTGCGCGAGCACCTCCGCCGCGGTCATCCAGGCGAGGCGGGTGTTCTCGGTCCTGTCGACCGTCGCGGCGGCCCCGGCGGGAGCCTGCGCCAGGTAGAAGCGGGTGTCGAAGATGCGTGCGTGCGCATGCGCGGGCAACCAGCGCGCGAACGGCACGAGCGTGGTGAGATCGAGCGTCGCCCCGGCGCTCGCGAGCGCTTCGCCGAAGGGCGCGCCCGCGTGGAGCGTCGCGCGAAGGGTCGCCAGCGCGCCGGGCTCCGCGTCGAACCCGATCGCGACGCCCGCCTCCTCGATAGTCTCGCGGATCGCGGCGATGCGGGCCGGAGCGTCGTCGAGGCCGGGAGCGATGAGCGCGGCGAGCGCCTCGTCGCCGGAATCGATGCGGCCGCCGGGGAAGACCAGCGCGCCGCCCGCGAACGCCATCGCCTTGGCGCGTTCGACCATGAGGAGTTCGGGAGGGCCGAAGGCGGCGTTCCGGAAAACGACGAGGGTCGCGGCGGGGATGGGGGTGGCGGGCACCGGCCGCATGTAGAGCTTGGGTGATCCGGCGCTAGGGGGTGAGCAGCGCAACGCCGCGACGAAGCCGCGTCGTCGAACGGGGCGGGCGCCCCGTCGGGCGCGCGGGTCGGCCGCGTGGGCAGCGTTGCCGCTCTCGTGCCGAGCGGGCGGTGGTGGAGCCGAGGGGAATCGAACCCCGGACCAATGCAGTGCGATTGCATCGCTCTGCCATCTGAGCTACGGCCCCGCGCGCGTCCCGGTCTAGCCGGGAGCGACGCCCATTAGCGGGTGATTTCGGGAGACGCAACCGCTCCCGCGCTCTTGTCCGATCACCTTCCGCCGACGCTGCCGCCCGCTCCGCCGCGCGCTTCGATTCCGGACCGGAACGAAGGCGTTCGCCCAAGTGTTTTACTAATCGAAGTTTGATTGTGTCGCGTTGCGACGACACGCGCTTCGCAGACAGGAACACAGGAGACTGTGATGGTGTACGATCGGAACAACCGAAGCGATTTCGACGACCGGCGCGATTACGGCAGCGGGCGCGACTATGCCGGGTCGAGCGCCCGCAACTACGCCGCCGCCGGTTCGGACCACGATGATTACGGTGCCCGCGAATACGGCAACCAGGGGTATCGCCGGTACGACCAGCCCAACCGCTATCCGCGCGGCGGCAATGACCATGGTCGGGGCGACGACCGCGCTCAGCCCAGGCAAGAGTGGCGCGGCAGCTACGCTTCCGACGGCCGCCGTTTCGAGGACGTAGGCCGCTATCGGCGCTCCGACGAGGACGATCGCGGCGGACGGTATTCGTCGCGGGAGCAGAGCGGCCGCGGCGGCTACGGGCGTCAGCCGCAGGGCTATGATCACGATGACCGCGGCTTCATGGCGCGCGCGGGCGACGAGGTCCGTTCCTGGTTCGGCGACGAGGAGGCCGAGCGTCGGCGCGAGGCGGACGCCCGGTACGACGAGCGGCACGACCGGTCGGGCGGCGGCCGCCACGACGATGATTACCGCACCTGGCGCAGCTCGCAGGTGTCGGCGCTCGACCGCGACTATCACGAATACCGCGAGGAGAATCGCGCCAAGTTCGAGAACGAATTCTCGACCTGGCGGACCGCGCGGCAGACGCAGCGCGACTCGCTGCGCCAGGTCAAGGAGCATGCCGAGGTCGTCGGCTCCGACGGCGCACATGTCGGCACCGTCGACAAGACCCGCGACGACCGTATTCTCCTGACCAAGACCGATGCGGACGCCGGCGGGCGGCACCACTCGATCCCGTCGCGCTGGATCGACAAGGTCGAGGACACCAAGGTCACGCTGACCAAGACCGCGGCCGAGGCCAGGGCGGCGTGGGAGGACGAGGACCGCAACTCCGCGATGTTCGGCTATGGCGACAACCAGCGCGACGACCACCGCCATGGGCAGCGCCGCGATCGCGACTCGCACGACGCGACCGACGGCGGTCGTGACGCGCAGGGCCGGATGTTGAACCGGAGCTTCTCCGGGACGTACTGATCCGGCGACCGGAGATGCGTGGAGGGGCCGGGCGGCGACGCCCGGCCCCTTTTGCTTGCGTGAGGGTCGCTGACGCCATACCGCAGCTTCCGAAACCGGACGGAGCAGGAGCAGATTATGGCGCGCGCATGGACGCTGGCGGCACGGCCGCAGGGAACGCCCAAGCATACCGATTTCGCGATGATCGACATGCCCGCGGCGTCGCTCGGCAAGGGAGACCTGCGGGTCGTCAACCGCTGGCTTTCGGTCGACCCGTACATGCGCGGACGGATGAACGACGTGAAGAGCTATGTGCCGCCGTTCGCGCTCGGGCAGCCGATGGAGGGCGGGGCGATCGGCGAGGTCGTCGAAAGCGATACCCCCGAGTTCGCGCCCGGGGACATCGTTCAGCACATGCTCGGTTGGCGCGAGGAGGCGGTGGGGCCGGCCGGGCAGTTCCGCAAGGTTCCGGCGCTCGAGGTCGATCCGCAGGCGTACCTCGGCCAGTTCGGCATGCCCGGGATGACCGCCTATTTCGGGCTGCTCGCGGTCGCCGAAGCGAAGGCGGGGGACACGGTGTTCGTTTCGGCCGCCGCGGGGGCGGTCGGGTCGACGGTGGTGCAGGTCGCCAAGGCCAAGGGCATGACGGTGATCGGGTCGGCCGGAGGCGCGGACAAATGCGCCTGGGTCGCCGAACTCGGCGGTGACCCGTCGCAGCTGTTCGTGGCGGGCAACTCCGCCGGCGCGCAGATCGTCAGCCAGATCGGGGCGATGGTCACCGACGCCGAACTCGAGCGCACGGTCGGCGTCGACGTCGACGTTC